>CAYPNI010000014.1:535-52597 GCA_964411925.1 uncultured Nitrospirales bacterium | reverse complement strand
CTGGGCAATTCGACGCAGGGCAACCTGCTCGATCCAGGTGACACGCCGCACGACAATGCGCAGTTCCTCGTGTTCTGTTGCGCGGTGATCCGCGCGGTGCACAAGTTCAGCGCGCTGCTGCGCGCGTCGATCGCGTCGGCGGGGAATGACCACCGCCTGGGCGCGAACGAGGCGCCGCCAGCGATCATCTCGATCTTCCTCGGCGATCAGTTGCAGGACGTGCTCGACCAGATCCGCAAGGGCAAGGTGAAGGGATCGAAGAAGGCGGGATTCCTGTCGGTCGGCGTCGATACGCTGCCGCCGCTGCCGATGGACGCGGGCGACCGCAACCGCACGAGCCCGTTCGCGTTCACGGGCAACAAGTTCGAGTTCCGCGCGGTGGGCTCGGCGTTCTCGATCGCGGGCCCACTGGTCGTGTTGAACACGGCGATCGCGGAGTCGCTCGATTACGTCGCGACGGAACTTGAGAAATCGACGAAGGGCGATCCGAAGAAGCTCAACGCCGCGGTGCAGAAGGTGCTCCAGTCGATCCTGAAGGAGCACTGGGACGTGGTGTTCAACGGCGACAACTACGCTGAATCCTGGCACAAGGAAGCGGAGAAGCGCGGCCTGCCGAACAACCGCAACACGGTGGCGGCGCTGCCGGCGATCACGAGCAAGGAGAGCGTGGCGCTGTTCGCGAAGTACAAGGTGCTCTCGAAGCGCGAGCTGGAGAGCCGTCAGGACATTTACTTCGAGCAGTTCTGCAAGGCGGTGAACATCGAAGCCAACCTTACGCTGGAGATGGGCCGGACGCAGATATTCCCCGCGGCGGTGCGGTTCCAGAGCGAACTCGCGACGACGTGCGCGCACCTCAAGGCGGTGGGGTACAGCTTCGACACGGACACGCTGGACACGGTGACGGATCTCGTGAAAAAGCTTCAGGACGGGCTGAACGCGCTCGAACACAAGCTGCACGACCGGCACAACCAGAAGGGCGGGCTGATCGGCGAGGCGAAGTTCTTCCACGACTCGGTCCGGCCGGCGATGAACGACGTGCGCGCGGCGGCGGACCGCCTCGAGGCCTTCGTCGCCGACGACCTGTGGCCGCTGCCGACGTATCAGGAGATGCTGTTCATCCGCTGACGCAGGGCTGACTCCAACAAGACATCTACCCGCGCGGGCGGCCTCATTCCGGGGTCGCCCGCGCTCCTTTTTTTGGCGCGTATCGCCGGCCGGTTCGCGTTCGATTCTCGCGCTGGTTAGACTCTCCTGCGTGAATTGATACTTGGAGATTCGCGGTTGGCGACGCGGCTGCTTCAATTTGTCGTCCCTGAAGACCGGCGGGCGGAACTCGACCGCGCGGTCGCTGAGCGCGAGCCGGTGGCGTGCTGGAGCGCCGGGTTGGACGGGGGACTGCAGCTCGTAAGCGTGCTCTTGCCGTCCGAAAAGGTCGAAGGGCTGCTCGACGGGCTGAACGGCGAACTCGCGGCGGACGATCGGTTCCGCGCGGTGCTTCTGCCGGTCGAGGCGACGGTGCCGCGCCCGCCGGAGCCGCCGCCCTCCAGTAGTTCGGATCCGGAGACGGAATGCAGCAAGAACCGAATCAGCCGCGAAGAACTCTACGAAGACGTCTACGACACCAGCGCGCTCACGAAACCGTTCGTGGTGATGGTGGTGCTGTCGACAATCATTGCGTGCGCGGGGATGCTGCGCGACAACGTCGCCGTGGTCATCGGCGCGATGATCATGGCGCCGCTGCTCGGGCCGAACGTCGCGCTGGCGCTCGCAACGACGCTGGGTGACGGAAAACTCGCGCGTCGCGCGTTGCTGAGCAATGCGGCGGGCGCCGGAATCGCCCTGGCGATAGCGATTCTGATCGGCATGTTCGTGACGCTCAACATGGAAGTGGGCCAACTGGCGAGCCGGACGGACGTCAAGCTGCTGGACGTGTTTGTTGCCGTGGCGGCGGGGGTCGGCGGCAGCATCGCGTTTACGACGGGCGTGCCGGCGTCCGTCGTGGGCGTCATGGTCGCGGTGGCATTGCTGCCGCCGCTCGCGGCGGTGGGAATGCTGGTGGGCGCGGGCGAGCTACGGCTGGCCTATTACGCGCTGCTGTTGTTGCTGGTCAATATCTCCGCGGTCAACCTCGGCGGCGTGGGGACGTTTCTCGTGCAGGGCATCCGGCCGGCGAGCTGGTGGGAAAAGGAACGCGCCCGGCGCGCGGTGATGCGCGCGGGCGCGGCGTGGATTTTCATGTTTCTGGTGCTTGCAATCGCGATCTCGCTCTCGCGCGATTGAATCAACCGATCGCCACGTCTCCGGACTCGCCGGTGCGGATGCGAATGGCGTCGTCCACGGGATAAATGAAGATCTTGCCGTCGCCGATGCGTCCGGTGGACGCGGCATCGACGATGGCCTTGACCGTCTGCTTGACGATGTCGTCGGGCACGATGATCTCGATCTTCATTTTCGGCAGGAACTCGACGACGTATTCCGCGCCGCGGTAAAGCTCCTTGTGGCCCTTCTGCCGGCCGAATCCCTTGACTTCGGTGATGGTCATGCCCTGGATGCCGATGCCGGCGAGGGCTTCCTTCACGTCCTCTAGCTTGAAAGGCTTAACGATCGCCTCGACTTTCTTCATCGCCCTAACCTCCGTCGTGTGCGCCGAGTATAGTCGCGCCCGGCCACGTGCTCAATGCGCCCGCGGGCGCGGTTACAGGTTGTATCCGGTTTCGCCGTGCATCGAGAGGTCGAGGCCCTGGCTCTCGTCCTCGGCCGACACGCGCAGTCCAATGGTCAAATCGATCAGCTTGAGGATGACCAGGGAGCCGATGCCGCTCCAGAGGATCGTGACGCCGACGCTCTTGGCCTGGGTGATGACCTGGCCGGCGATCGATTCGATCTCCATCTGGCCGCCGAGCGCGGAGGACGCGAAGACGCCGGTCAGGATTGCGCCGACGATGCCGCCGACGCCGTGCACACCGAACGCGTCGAGCGAGTCGTCGTACCCGAACGATTTCTTCATCGAGGTGGACGCGAAGAAGCAGATGAAGCCCGCGGCGAACCCGATGGCGAGCGCGCCCATCGGGCCGGCGGAACCGGACGCGGGCGTGATCGCGACGAGGCCGGCGACGGCGCCCGTCACGGCGCCGAGCACACTGGGCTTGCCGTGCTTGAGCCATTCAACGCCCATCCATGTGAGCGTGGCCATGGCGGTGGCGAGCTGCGTGACGAGCATGGCCATGCCGGCGGAGCCGTTCGCCGCGACCGCACTTCCCGCGTTGAACCCGAACCAACCGACCCAGAGCATGCCTGCGCCGATGACGGTCAGCCCGAGGTTGTGCGGCGGCATCATGCGTTCGGGATAACCCGTCCGTTTGCCGAGCAAGAGGCAGGCGACCAGCGCGGCGATACCCGCGTTAATGTGTACGACGGTGCCGCCCGCGAAATCGAGCACGCCCCAGTCCCAGAACAGCGCGCCATCGCCCGACCAAGCCATGTGACAGATGGGCGCATAAACGACGAGCGCCCAGAGCGCCGTGAATACCATCATCGCGGAGAACTTCATGCGCTCGGCGTACGCGCCGCAGATGAGCGCGGGCGTGATGATGAAGAACGTCATCTGGAACGTCACGAACACGGTCGTCGGGATTGAAGCCGTCACGGCGCCAGCGTCTACGCCGCTCAGGAATGCGTGCGTCGCTCCACCGACGAAGCTGTTGAGGTTCGTTACGCCGCCCTCCATGCCCGTCGTGTCAAACGCGAGGCTGTACGCAATGACGGCCCAGAGGATCGAGGCCATCGCCGTGATCGCGAAGCACTGCATCAGCACGCTGAGCACGTTCTTCGTGCGCACGAGTCCACCGTAAAACAGCGACAGGCCGGGGATCGTCATGAACAGCACGAGGGCCGTGGCCGTCAGCATCCAGGCGGTGTCGCCGCTGTCGATGGTGGGCACTTCTTCGGTATCCTGCGCCATGACGAGCGCCGGCCACGCGTACGCCGCGAGGGCCGCCGCGCCGATCCACGCGAACGGCAGTCGCCCTTTCTTTGCCACGATTCTCATTCGATTACTCTCCTTCTCGCGGGAGCCTCCCGCCCCAATAACCTTGCAGCACACTCGCAACCCGAACCCGGCGCCGATGGTCGATCCATGCCTACACGACGGAATGCCGGGATCGACTTTCGTACCGTTTCGTAGCAACCGGACAGGAAACTACCTGGGAGTAGGAATCTCCCGAGGGCCTCTTCTGCGCGACGGGACGACCCGGTCGCGGTAAAACGCCTGTGTTTCGGCGCTTTCGCCCAACAGCCTGCCAACGCGCGGCAGTTTCTCCGTCCAGACCGCCGGATTCACGGTCGAGTGCCTAAGGCACAATCCGTGCCAATCGGGCGGCGATAACCGCGACGCTTGGGCGCGTGCTATCCTTCGGTTCCGGACGTCCCGCAGAGAGGTCGCTTCATTCGATGTACCGAAAACCAGGCTTTACGCTCATTGAACTGCTCGTGGTGATCGCGATCATCGGGATTCTCGCGGCGATCCTGCTTCCGGCGCTGGCACGCGCGCGCGAGGCCGCGCGGCGGGCGAGTTGCTCGAACAATCTGAAACAAATCGCGCTGTCGCTGAAGGTCTACGCGGATGAGGCGCGCGGGCAGAAATGGGCGCGCGTGCAGGGCGATCCGCCGTATGGCATGAAGGCGGCGGTGACGGGGTGCGACCCGGACTCGATCCAGGACGACCTTTCGACGACGGGAGAGCCCTCGACGTCGTTCCAGGCGGACACGGGCGCGCTGTATCCGGATTACCTGCCCGACCCCGCGATACTGATCTGCCCGTCAGACCCGACGGGAACCGAGGACAACCCGTTGCTGACCGTGCGGGACGATGGATCGAACACGTGTCAATGGACAGGAACAATCACCCGCTCGGACGAAAGCTACAACTATCTCGGCTACGTCTTTGACCAGGTCGGCGACGATGACCCGCAGACGACGATACCGTTTCCCGGGCCGACGCAATTGGTTGGCTTTGCCGCAGCGGCGCTGTCGGTGCTATTCAACATGGACCCGGCGGACGATGCACCGCTCGACGACGACGTCAATCTGGCGAACGTAGGCATGGACGGGTTGCAGGCGGGCAATGCGATGGGCGACACGATTTACCGGCTGCGGGAAGGTGTCGAGCGGTTTCTGGTGACGGACATCAACAATCCCGGGGCGAGTTCCAAGTCTCAGACCGACATCGCGGTGATGTGGGACACGGTGAGCACCAACGTCTCGGGCGGCGTGGACTACAACCACGTGCCGGGCGGGGCCAACGTGCTGTACCTGGACGGGCACGCGCAGTTCGTCCGCTATCCGGGCGAGTTTCCGGTGAGCAAAGGGTTCGCGGAGCTGTCGAGTCAGTTCTGATCGGGCGACGGGTGCTTGTGCCGGTACCACGCGGCGGTGAGCACGGCCATCCAGATGGCGCAGATCATCAGGCCGCCCGACTCGCGCGCGGTCTCGGTTTCGAGCCAGATGCCCGGCTCGACGTGTGGCATGTTGAACATGGCCCAGCCGAAGTAAACCAGCCCCATCCCCAGCGCGATGGGTGTGTGCCGGCCCGCGAGCGCGAGGGCCGTCGCGACGCCTGCGAGGCCATAGGCCGCGATCCAGACCCACGGATCCGGGTCGTTGTACTGCACGGCGCAGGACAGCAGGAACACGCCGATCATGATCGCGCATGCAATTCGGAATGCGAGTGTCATTTCCGCTCCTGAAGGTACGCCAACAGGTCCGCCATGGCCTGGGGATCGAGACCAGACTCGAGTTCCTCGGGCATGAGCGACAAGCCGTCGCTCATCATCTCACGAATATCCGCGCGTGGAACAACCGTGCGGACGCCGTTCGCGTCGCGGACAGTCACGGCGTCGTCGGTCTCTCCGTCGATGATGCCGGTGACGAGTTCGCCGTTGTTCCGCTCGATGCTGTAGCTGACGTACTGCTGATCAACCGCGGCGTTCGGGTCGAGGATGTCGAACAACAGCGTCTCGCGGCTCTTCCGATAGATTTCCGTGAGGTTCGGCGCGAGGTCGCCTCCTTCGTCGCCGACGCGGTGACAGCGCATGCAGGTATCGTCGAAGACGCGCTTGCCGCGAACCGCGTCTCCCGCAAGGGCGAGCGCGGGTTGCATCGCCGCCACCGCCTCCTTGCGCGTGACGACGCCGGCGTCGCTGAAGAGCGCCTCGGCGCGGCGGACGACGTCCGGGTCCTTCGAGTGCAGCAGCACACGGCGGCGCTCGAGGTGAAAATTCATCTCGCCGAGGGAAATCCTGTCCGATTCCAGCGCGGCGAGCAGCAGGTCGTTGTTCGCGCGCTTGTAGAGCAGGATGTCGCCGGCGACGGGTCGCGTCTCGGGGCCGAGCGCGCGCCACAGGGGAATGAGGCGTTGGGCGACATCGCGCGAACCCTCGCGCTGAAGCTGGAGAATGGACTCGCGCTGCAACTCGCGCGGGCCGCGCGTATCGAGCAACGAAAAGAGCAGTTCGGCGCGATCGGCGAAGGGCGCGAATTCGAGCGCGCGCAGGTTTTCGACGCGATCGATGGTTTTGGCCGTGGCCGAGAGGACGACGGCGCGCGCACGCGCAAGCGCTTCTTCCTGGCCGGGCACGTGACGCAGTTCCAGTGCGCGCGCAACGCTCCATGTTTCCCGCAATACGGACGCGGAGTCCACCTGCAGCAGCGGCGCGATCGATTCGGCGAGGGCGTCGCGATCGGCCGTCGAGTCGAATGCGGCCGGAGTCGATGTGAGACCTGCCGCGAGGCCGGCGAGGAACGATTCCGCCGCGGGCGAATCCGCCGGAGCGATCGAAGCCGCGGTCTTCAGGAGACGTTGGGCCTCGGCGAGACTCAGCCGCGATGCGGAGGCCTCGGCGAGCAGTGCGAGCATCTCGTTCCCCCCGATTTCCGGCCGGTCCTCGGCCAGCAGCGACGTTAGCGCGCGATGCGGATCGAGAACGAGGCCCGGCAGCAGTGCGAGCCGCATCATCGGGTCTGCGGCGTGTTCGCTCAGAATCGTCAGGAGTTGCGGCGTGCGCTCGAACCGCGCCCCGCGATACTCGGAGTAGGCCAGCGCCGCCCACATCCGCACGCGGGGGTCCGGCCGCGTGTAGATCCGGGCGACGGCGTCGGCGATTTCCGGCGACCGGTTGATGCGCGGGATCGCCAGCCGGATCGCGTGTTCGATGAGATCATCCGAATCGCTGCGGAATGCTGCGAGCAGCGTTTTTTCGTCGAGCGCATCGAGGGCGTCCAGCGTCCACAGCGCGTGGGCGCGCGTTACGGTCCGGGGGCATTCGAGCGCGAGCTTCTTCAGCGCCGAGATGGCTTTCGGATCGTTCCATTCGACCAGCAGGCGCTGCGCGGTCAGACGCCACCACTGGTTCGGATGATTGAGCGCGGCAACGACAGCCTCGATTTCATCGCGGCGAAAATCCGGCGTGGCGCGGGGCAGGCCGGCCCTGGGCGCGATTCGGAACAGGCGGCCCTGCGATTTGCCCGCGTTGAGATCGACGGTCCTTTCGATCTCGTCAGGAATCCACTCGGGATGTTCGATGACTTGGCGGTGCATGTCGACGACCCACAGGGAGCCGTCTGGCGCGACCGCCATGTTGACCGGCCGGAACGCGCGGTCGGACGATGCGAGAAATTCCGCTTTCGCGCGATCGTCGCGGCGGGCGACGAAACTCGTGCCGTCCGGCTCGAGAATGCGCCGGTGCACCAGATTGAGCACAACGTCGCAGACGAACAGATTGCCGTCGAACCCCGGGCCAAACGCGCCGCCGCCGTAATGCGTGATGCCGCAGGAGCCCGAAAAGTAGCCCGACTGCTCGGGGTGGTTCACGCGGGTGTCCTGCTCGCCGACGGGATAGATACGCACGAGGCCGTTCTCGACGTCGTCGGGCATCGAATGCAAGGTGCCGGTGCGCGGCTGCGGCAGGCCCTCGATCGACGGACCGGGAAACACGAGATGGCTCATCGGATAGAGGTTGTGCGTGCCGAACATGCGGCCCCAGTCATCGAACGCGATCTCGAATCCACCGGTCGATCGGCCGGCGCGCTCGATGCGCTCGAGTCTGTGGTCAATCCGGAAATCGTCGAAGCGCATCGCGAAGGTATCCGCGCCCGGCACAACAATCCTGCCGGAGTTCCCGCCGTTGGCCGCGTAGATCCAGTTGTCGATCGCGAAGGTGAGACCGTTTACGTTGTGCTGCGGGTTCTCGACGGCGAGGCCGGTGAAAACGACCCGGCGTACGTCTGCCACGTCGTCGCCGTCCGTGTCCTTCACGAACAGAATGTCCGGCGGCGACGCGACGAGGAAGCCCCCCTCGAAGGGCATCAGCGAATCGGCCAGTGCGAACCCTTTCGCGTACACCTTGCGCGTTTCGTACGTGCCGTCACCGTCCCGATCCTCAAGCAGGACGAGCCTTCCCGGGTCTGCGGGATCGGGAAACGGGTAACCGGGCATCTCGATGACGAACGGCCGTCCGCGTTCATCGAATTCGAGATCGACCGGATCGAGCACGGCGGGCTCCATCGCCGCGAGTTCGAGCGTGAAATCAGGGTGGATTTCGAAGGTGGCGAGAATGCCGGCGGGTTCGCCGGCCGACACGCCCATAGCCGAGGACATTGATAACGCAATCGCCAATAGCATCGTGCCGCAAAACGAGAGCGATACCCGAAACCGTCCTCCATTGTCATTCCCGCGAAGGCGGGAATCTCTTGGTAGGGCAGACGTCGATTGCGCGAAGAGATTCCCGCCTTCGCGGGAATGACAAAAGGAACGCCTCCGCGTGGCGGTCGCGCAGCGGGGCGACCCTCCCGATCTGTCATTGCGAGGAGTCACGCCCTGCGTGACGACGAAGCAAGCTCGCGCGCCTGGATTCGCCACGGTCGCGCAGCAGCGCGGCCCTCTCGACGGCGTCATACCTTCTCCCCTTCGTGGACGGTCTCGGATTGAAGGCCGAACACGGCCTCCGCGTTCTCGCAGAGAAAGAGCCGGGTGGTCTCGTCGTCCAGGCCGAGCGCGTCGAGGTCGCTCAGGCACATTGCGGGCGTGATCATCGGGAAGTTCGTGCCGAACAGCACCTTCGTGCGGCCGTTGCCGCGCATGTATTCGACGAGCGCGGGCGGGTAGCGCTTGGCGCGATAGGCTGAGGTGTCGATGTAGAAGTTCGGATACTTGCGCGCGAGCGAGATGACCTCGTCGAGCCAGGGATAGCCCACGTGGCCGCCGACGACGACGAGATCGGGGAATTCGAGCAGTACCTCATCGAGATACGGGATTGGGCGGCCCGGCTCGGACGGGCAGAGCGGCCCGGTGTGGCCGACCTGGGTGCAAAACGGCACTCCGAGTTCGCAGCATTCGGCGTAGAGCGGGTAGTAGCGCCGGTCATTCGGCGGCAGGTTCCACAGCCACGGGACGACGCGCAGCGCCTTGAACCCGAGAGCCTTGACGCAACGGCGCAACTCGCGCACGGCCTCGAGCGGCCGGTACAGATTGGCCGACGCGACCCCCGCAAAGCGGTGCGGGTGGGCATGGACGAGTTGCGCGACCTCGTCGTGCGAAATGAGCCAGCCCTGCGGGCCGCACCAGGCCGCGAGCATCCCCACGCGCACGCCGGCCTCGTCCATCGCGCCGATCGTCAGCTCGACGGGCACGTCCTGCATCGTCGCGCCGCCGGTCCAGCGCCGCAGCGACTCGAACATCGGCTGCTCTATGAACCGCGGGGTGGGATGCTGCATCCACGCGTCGATGATGGGCATGCGTACGGCCATGAAGTCCTCGCGGGGTCAACGGCCGTGCAGTATAGCGTCAAGGTGTGTGGCAGGCCCAAGCGCAGTTCCGCTTGGGCCTGTTCGCGCGCGAATATGGAAACAGGCCTAAGCAAACCGCGCTTAGGCCTGCCACGCTCTCTCTTCTCTTGGCTAGTGCCCGGCGGCGCGCTGTTTCTGGTACGCCTCGATGAGCGGGCGCGCGGCGTGGTCGGGGACTTCCTCGTAGTGGCTCGGCTTGAGCGTGTAGGTGCCCAGGCCTTGCGTCATGCTGCGCAGGTCGGTCGCGTAGCGCAGGACTTCGGCCTCGGGTACGCACGCGCGAATGGTCTCCTTGTGCCCGCCGGCGTCGGCGTCCATGCCGAGGATGCGGCCGCGGCGCGAGCTCATGTCGCCGGTGATATCGCCCATGAACTCCATGGGCACGGTGACGGCGATCTCGACAATCGGCTCGAGCAGGCAGGGCTGCGCTTTGAGGATGCCTTCGTGCACGGCGAGGTGCGCGGCGATCTTGAATGCCATTTCGGACGAGTCCACGTCGTGGTATGACCCGTCGTACAGCTCCGCGACAACGTCCACGATCGGGTAGCCGGCGAGGACGCCGCGCTCGAGGGCCTCAAGGAGCCCCTTCTCGACCGCGGGAATGAAGTTCCGCGGGATTGCGCCGCCGACGATATTGTCGACGAAACTGAAGCCGCCGCCGCGCTTGTTGGGCGAGAACTTGATCTGCGCGTCGCCGTACTGGCCGTGGCCGCCGGACTGTTTCTTGTGGCGGCCGCGCACGTCGGACGTGCCCTTGATCGTTTCCTTGTAGGCGACCTTGGGCAGCTTCATTTCGGCGTGGACATTGAACTTCGACGCCATGCGCTCGAGCAGGATTTCGAGCTGCATCTCGCCCATGCCCTTGATGACGTGTTCGTGCGTCTCGGCGTCGCGGTAGTGCGTGAACGTCGGGTCTTCCTCGGCGAGCCGGTTGAGCGCTTCGCCGATTTTGTCATCGTCCGCGCGCGACTTGGCGACGATGGCGCGTTTGACGAGCGACTGGGGAATTTGCGGTTTGGGCAGGTGCCACTGCACGCCGGGCGCGGCAATGGTATCGCCGAAGTGTGTGTGCTTGAGCTTGGTCATCGCGGCGAGGTCGCCCGGGCCGACCTCGTCCACGACTTCAGTTTCCTTGCCGTTGAGCAGGAGGATTTTCCCCGTGCGCTCCTTGCTGCCCGTGGTCAGGTTCACGAACTCGGAATCGGACTTGAGCGTGCCCGTGAGCACTCGAAACAACGTCAACTGCCCCGCGAATGGATCCACCACCGACCGGAACACCTGCCCCAAGAACGGCTCTGCCGGCGAGACTTTGACGTCAACCGGCTCAGGCGCGCCGTTCGGCGCCTGGACTTCCCGCTCGAGCGGGGACGGGAAATCCGCGACGATGAGGTCGAGCAACTCTTTGAGCCCAACGTCTTTCGCGGCGCTCCCCGCTACGATCGGCACGATGTGGCCGGACTTGATCCCCGCCTTCAGCCCGCGCTCGAACTCGTCGTGCGTGAGTTCCCCCGCTTCGAGGTATTTCTCCAGAAGTTCGTCGTCCGACTCGGCGACGGAATCCATCATCTCCGTGCGCATGGCCTCGATCTTTTCCTTGAGCGGGCCGGAAACGCCGTTGAGCACGGAGGCAACCTCGTGGATTGCGCTGCCGGTCGCATCCGGGATCACCAGCGGCACGCACTCCTTGCCGTAGGATTCCTGGATCTTGTCCACGGCGGCGTCGAAATCGATGTTCTCGCCGTCGAGCTTGTTCAGGAAGATGACGCGGGGCAGGTGGTATTTGCTGCCATAGTCCATGGCGACATCTGAACCCGCGCGCGGGCCCGAGCTGGCGTCAATGACGACGATGAGTCCGTCCAGCAGGGGGGATGAAGCGGCGAGTTCGCCGACGAAATCGAGGTAGCCCGGGTGATCGACGAGGTGCACGCGGGAGCCGTTCCAGTCCGTGTGCATGAGCTTGAGCGCGACGGTGTGCTTGTGGCTGATTTCCTCTTGCAGGTAATCGCCGACGGTATTGCCTTGTTCGATGGAACCCAGCCTGGCGGTTTTACCGGAGAGATGAAGAAGATGCTCGATGAGCGAGGTCTTCCCCGTCCCCCCGTGACCTACAATTCCCACGTTGCGTACTTTCGCGTAATCGGTGGCCATAAAAGGTTCCTCCGTTCGCGTGGGCTCGCATACCGGGCCGCGCGCATGTTCAATCCGTAGTTCACTCTCCTCAAAGAAAGACCGCAAGGCAGTATACGAGTCGGGATGCGAACTGACAAGGGGCTGTAGCGCGCGATTTGGGCTTTCGGGCCAGAATTCGCGGCCACAATCCGTTCCGGAATGGCCCCTACGGCGAGCGATCGAGCGGCCTGGGTGTCAGGCTTGTTTCGCGGCGCGGACGGCGGAGTTGAGGTTGTTCAACATGCCGCTCCAAGTCCTGGCACCGAGGTTATCGACGAACGTCGCCTGGGCCTTCTCCCAGAGCGGGACACCTTCGACGAGGACGCGGCGACCCCTATCCGTGAGCGCGTACGTGCGCGTGCGGCCGTTGGCCGGCTTCGACTTGATCATGCCGCCGCGTTCGAGCACGTTCAGATTGCGAGTCAGCGTGGATCGATCTGCGACCATCTCGCGCGAGAGCGGGGAGAGCCCGACCGGCTCGTTGAGAAAAATGGCGAGGAGCGTTACGAATTGCGTCGAGCGCAATCCGACGGGTTGAAGCGCATCGTCATAGAGTTTTGACACCGCGCGCGATGCCTTGCGCAGGTTATAACACGCGCAGACCTGGGCGGCCTCGGCGCACTTGGCTCGATCGGGCGACGACGCGGACATCGATCTCCTCGGTTGTTCGTACTCTAAGGCATAGTCTCGTGAAGCGGTGACGACGAATCAACCTCCGCGCGCCGAATCCGCGTGGCGTGCGGTGACACGGTGTATCCCCCGGGCGCGTTTTCCCCGGCAATCGGCCGTGCGCCAGGCTGCGCGTAAGACCCTAGTATGGGACAAGTTACGGCGGCCCGTCCCGCTTCGCATTTGCCGCAATTTGCGAACGGGCGGTACAGTTTCTAGCGGGGGCAGCAGGCGCCTTCCAGAAGGAACTGGCATGGATCGGATATTGATCATCGATGACGACGACTTGATGCTGTCGGTGCTCGGGGAGATTCTCGAAAACGGCGGATACGAAGTCGCGATCGCCAATGGCGGTGAGCGCGGTCTCGAACTGTTCGAACGCCTTTCACCGACGCTCGTGATTACCGATCTCATCATGCCGCACACGGACGGTGTGCACGTCATCGCCGAGATTCGGCGCCGCTCGCCCGATGTCAGCATTATCGCGATGTCCGGCACGCCGCGCATCGATACGATGGGCGAGGCGGTTCAGGCCGAAGCCAACCGGGTCATTGCCAAGCCGTTCGACCAGGACGAAATCCTGGACGCCGTCGCCGAACTGCTTCAGTACAGCGCGAAGCCGGCGTAACCCACATCCGGCGCGGCGAAGCTCGAGGCGCGTCACTCGAGCGGCGCGACGTATCGGCCCGGAGCGATGATGTCTTTCGGATCGAGCGCGCGTTTGAGTTCCTTCGCAACGTCCCAGAACGTCGAGTCGTGCGCGCGGACCTTGTCCATTCCCTGCAATCCCGATCGGTAGATTGGGTAGCCGGCGTCGATGAGCGCGCGCACGAGCTGGTCGTAGCATGTTGAGGCGCGGGCGGATTCTTCTGGCACGGACTTGTCGAAGGCAATGTTCATAATGGCGACGAGCGAACGCTCGGTGAGCAGGATCATGCTGACGACAAAGTCGAACCCCTGCGCATCGAAAATCGGCCGCGCCAGGTTCAGCACGCGCATCGCGTCTTCTCCGCGCATCGGCATCACCGGCGAGACCCAGTAGAGCCCGACGCCCGCGTCGAGCGGGTCGCCCGGCTGCTCCGGTGGTTTGCGCAGGCGCCAGTACGCGCCCATGACGGGCTCACGCGTGGGCACGCCCTTGAGCAGGTCGTAATTCGGGCGCAGGATTTTGAGCATGCGTTCGAGCCGGTGCCGCTGCCCGGCGAGCGAGAGGAATTTGTGGACGGACTCGAGTAGATCGAGCCGGCGATCGGTCACGAAGCGCAGCGTGGCGACGCCGCGCAACGCTTTGCGCAGCGCCTGGCGGCCGGCGCGCACCTGCGCGCGCGTGCCCGTGAGCGAACCGGAGCCCTGCCACGCCTGCGCGCGCGAACTCGCGCGGAGCTGCTCGCGAACGTTGGGCGGAAGCGGCGCGACGCCGCCGGTGAGTTCCCACGGATACTTGCCGCTGCCGGCGAGCACGCGGAAGTCGTTGCCGATGTGAATGGCGGTCGTGAGCGTGCCGTTCATGCGCAACGGGCGGAGCCGCTCGACAATCGTGGCGAAATCCTCGAACTCCCGCGCCTGCAGATAAAAGAAGTTGAAGCACTCGGGCTCAGGCATAAGCCAGAGTCCGATCCTGGTGATGACGCCGTAGTTGGATTGCGTGAACAAGCCGTCCATGAATGGCCCGACGCCGTAGGGGTAACAGTGCGTTGCGCGCGCGCCGGGGAAGTGCCCGAAGCCGGTATTGAGCACCCGGCCGTCCGCGAGCACGATTTCCATACCGCAACAGGTCAGCACGTGGTCGCCGTAGCGCGTGTGGCCGAAGCCGCGGTCGGCCGTGTTCCCGACGAGGCTGGCGTCGGGCCCGGCGGCGGTCGCGTCCATCCAGAGTCCGGTGTTGTTTTCGCGAAGATGCGCGAACAAGTTGCCCTGCGTAACGCCCGGCTCGATCACGCAGTACGCAAGCTCGCGATTGACTTCGAGGATTCGGTTCATCCGGCCGAGATCGAGGATTGCTGAGCCGGCCGCGGGCGCGCACGCATCGCCGTAGCCCCAATTCTTGCCGCAGGAAATCGGGTAGACGGGCACGCCGAATTCCGAGGCGATGCGCACGGCGTCTTGTACCTGGGCCGTCGAGGCGGGATAGAGGACGCACGAGGGGCGGGGGGCCGCTGCCTGGGTCGTTCGCGCGTAGCGATCGATCGTGGCGGCGTCGCTTTTGACGGCGTGCTCGCCCAGCGCGGACCGCCATGCGGCGCGCGCGGCGTCCAATCGAAGCGGTTCGATCGCTGCGGACACGGAATTCATCGCCCCATGGTTGCGTCGAATGTTATCGTAGATACTTGAATCGCCGTGTTCAACGCACCGGACACGACACGAGACGGCACACGATGACACGACGGATCACGATTCGAGCGATCGCCGGTGCGGCGCTGAATGCCCTCGTCGGCCTGGGCGCTGTCGCGGTGGGCGTCGGGTTCGCGCCGATTCTGTCCACACCGGACGTCTCCACCTGGTACGCGCCCTCCCGACTGGCCTGCTGGGCGATCGCGGCCGCGTTTGTTCTCGGGGGGCTGCGGCTGGTCGTGCGCGCGCGCGCCGCATCGGCGGCGAATTCCGCGCTCGCCCTGGGCGTGAGCCTGTTGTGCGTCGTCGGGTGCGAGTATGCCCTTGCGTATGTCGGCGTCGAGCCCGCCCAACAACTGTCCGTCGAAGTCCCTCCGCTGGCCAAACGGGAGGATCAGGTCATCGTTCGCGGCGAGGGCACGCGCCAGCTTCACGCGGCGTACTGGAGGACCAACTCGGACGGATTCGGCGATCCGGATGAATTCGTCCCGGGCGATGCTAACGGCGCATCGCGGCGGGTCATGATCCTGGGCGATTCGTTCGCGTTCGGACTGTCGGCGACGCTTCAGGAATTCGGATTCGGTGAGCTGCTCGAACGATTCCTGGACGCGACCACCGACACAGTCGTCTGGAACACCGGGATGCCGGGCAAGGGACTCGCGTGGCAACTGGATTGTCTTCAGCGCTGGGGCGGGATCCTGCGCCCGCAGTTCATCGTCTCAACGTTGTTCGCAAACGATTATTCAGACGCGTTGTATCCCGTGGACCAGTACTACGTATTCAAGGGGGGCGAGCGGGTCGTTCGATACGCGCGCCTTGCGGACGGGGAGGTCCGGCTCTTGACGCCTCACCAGGCGTACGTCCGCGCGCACGCTCCGCAGACGCCGCACGAGTATCTGATGACGCTGCGTACCGCAACCGCCCTGGATTCGCTGCTGCACCAGATCGATCACGCGCTGGGAGCCATCCTGGTGCGGCCGAACGCGGACCTCGGGCCGGGCGCGCCCGAAGTTGAGCGGGTGCTGCGCGAGATTCGGGCTACGTCCGAGTCTCTCGGCGCGACGCTCATTGTCCTGTTGATCCCCGAGCGGTTGGACACGATGAACGTCAGTCAGACCTATCGGGCGTCGAGAAGGCTTTGTTCGGAGATCGGCCCGATCTGCGTCGATCCACTTCCCGAACTCACGCGCATGGACTACCGTCCGCCGCCGAACGGGCATTGGCGGGACACGGGCCACGCGAAGGCAGCGGATTTGCTTGTCGAAGTTATCGAGTACCGTTCGGGGCCGAGAATGAACCCGGATGAATCCGGCGGTCATTCCGGTGGACTGGAAGGCGGAGCGCCAGTATGATGCCAGCCGGCTCTGGAGGCTACGTGAAGCTATGAACAGGCGACAGTTTCTCACAAGGGCGTCGGTGATTGGGGCGACGGCATGGGCGACGACGCGCGCAGGTGGCGCAAGCGCCGCGGTGAATC
Organism: uncultured Nitrospirales bacterium; assembly: GCA_964411925.1. GTDB lineage: Bacteria > Hydrogenedentota > Hydrogenedentia > Hydrogenedentales > VFKU01. Next base: position 36,111 of record CAYPNI010000014.1, on the reverse strand, counting down.
CGGAGATTTACGCGAAGGCGGAAGCGGCTGGATTCCCGAAACCGAAATTTATCGAGACGAACGGCATCAAGATGGCCGTGTACGAAAAAGGCAGCGGGTTTCCAGTTGTGTTCAGCCACGGATTCCCCGAGCTGGCGTTTTCGTGGCGGCACCAGCTCGATGCGCTCTCCAAGGCGCGCTTCCGCGCGATCGCGCCGGACCAGCGCGGCTATGGGCGCACGGACCGGCCGGATGCGACCGATGCGTACACGATCCAGCATTTGACGGGCGACCTCGCGGGGATGCTGGACAAGCTCGGCATTGACAAGGCGGTGTTCTGCGGGCACGACTGGGGCGGCTTCGTGGTCTGGCAGATGGCGCACCTGCACCCGGACCGCGTCGCAGGCGTGATCGGCGTCAACACGCCGTACATGCCGCGCGGGCCCGTCGCGCCGACGCAAATGCTGCGGCAGATGCGCGGCGAGAACAACTACATCGTCTATTTCCAGCAGCCGGGGGTGGCGGACACGTTCCTCGCGGAAAACGTTGAGAAGGCGTTCCGGGCGTTCCTGAGCAAGTCGTCGATGACGGCTGAGGACTTCGCGAAACTACCCGCCGATTCGCCGGCGCGGAACTTCGATCTCAAGATGATGATCGAAGCCGGCAGCGTGGACACGGGCAGGGGCTACGTCTGCACCGAGGACGAGCTTCGGGTCTACATTGAGACGTTTCGCGAGACGGGCTTTACCGGCGGCATCAACTGGTACCGGAACATGGACCGGAACTGGGAGACGACGGCGGGGCAACCGCAAAAACTCAACACGCCCTCGCTGTACGTGGGCGCGGAAGACGACGTCGTGTTGCCGCCGTCCATGGCCGATGCGACCAAGGCGCTGCTCGGCGACAACGAGATGCACGTCATCCAGAATTGCGGACACTGGACGCAGCAGGAGAAGTCCGAAGAACTCAATACCATCCTCATTGGCTGGCTGACGAAGCGGTTCGGGCGGGGGTAGGTCGATTTAGCCACAGATGGATATTGATGAATACTGATGACGCCCGGACGATGTACGGGAGTGACGTGAGTTCGTGTTTTTGATTTCTTGAGCCGGTCTGGTCGTTCTCGAAAGCAATCGCTGCTGGTTCGTGAGATTCCCGCCTTCGCGGGAATGACAAAAGGGGGACGCGGCCGGACGATGAGATTGCTTCGTCGCACACCTCGCTCCTCGCAATGACGGGGTCGCCGTAGCGCTGCCGTCGCGGCGGCGGCGACTATTGCTCGACCGTATAGGCGAGATCGTCGAAGTAGACTATTTCGTAGTTGCCGTCGATTTGCGTCGTGATGATGCCGAAGCGGTTGAACGTCGCGCCGAATTCGAGGTGCTCGGCGGGAATGTCGAGTGTGGCCGTCTCGCCGTCGAGCGAGACGGTGAGCGTTTTGTCCGCGGGCGAAAACCGGATGGACCACTCGCGCGCGACGGCGTCCGGGTAGATGTACGGTCCGCGGCCGATGCCGTATTCCTCGCCGTGCACACGGTAGGCGGGCCGAAAGTAGAACCCGTCGCTGCTGGGGCCCTCGATGAACGCACCGAGGAAGTCTCGCGGGATGGTGGACTTGTCAGTGCCGCCGGTGACGCTGAGTTCGGAATGGAACCAGCCGATGAGCACGCCGGCATCGGAAATACTGCGCAGCATGGCCACGCGGCCTGTGGCCTCGAGCGGCGCAGCCAGTGTAAGCGGGCCAATGCGGTCGCCATAGAACGCGATTGCATGCTCGTAGCGGTAGTCGCCGCGAAAGATCGTGCCGCCCATTTCGCCCCGATCATCGCCGGCATGATCCGTCTCGCTGTAGCCGAAATCGAACCAGGGCCGCACGATGCGCGCGGGATACGTCCTCTGATTTCCCTCCGCGTCCCAGCCGGGATCGGTGTCGAAGGATTCGAGCGTGCCATTGATCGTGACGTCGTCGAGATAGACTTCGAGACGGTTGTCGGACGACTTCATCACGTTGAACATCCCGAACCGGTCGAAGGTCGCTCCGTCGCCGGGCTCGACATGCAGCGGCATCTCGGAGTCTATGCCATCGAACGAGAACGTCGCTGTCCCGCGGGCAGGGTCGTAGTCGAACGACCAGGTGTGCTCGCCCTGCGCGGGAATCTCGACAGGATTCAGCCGTTCGGTCGCGGGATCCACGGCGCCGACGATGCCCGCGCCGGCGCGCCATTTCCCCGTGCAGTATTCGATGTGCACGTGCAGCACGTCGCCGCGGCCGTCCACGCGGAAGGCAAGCGAATTCGGCGTGCGCCAGCCGAACGACGTGGCCGTGTCGAAGAACCCGATGAGGAAGGGGCCCGTCGCGCGGCCTGGCGCAAACGCCAGTTTACCGGAGGCGGAAAGCCGATCACTGAGTGTGAGCGGGACGGGCAGCGGTTTCGCGTAGTACGCGCGCTCGGCGGCCGTCTGCATCGCGCCGCCGATCTCCCCTGCCGCGCCGCCGGCATGCTGCGAGCGCGTGTATCCAAACTGCTGGATGGTCTCGCGGCCTGGCTCGTCCACGGAGCGGTTATTGTGCGCGTCCCACTGCGGGTCCGCGTTGAAGTTCTCGGTTCGCATCCGGGGCTCGGCGGCCGCGACGCCGATCGCGAATGCGCAGGCGATGGCAGCGGCTCCAAGACACGCGGGCGGTCGCACGGAGAGGTCCATCGAGCGCGGTCAGAGCCGCGCCTTGATGCCGTCGAGCAGATCGATGGAGCGGCCCTGGTCGCCGGTGAGGCCGACCCGGATACGGATTTCGCTGACTTCGCTGGTCACGGCGTCGATGTCGATGCGGATGTCCTCGCCGTCCTTGTATTCCGAGCGAATCCACGCGGAGCCAGCGTCCACTTCCTTTTCCCTCACGGGCAGGCCCTTGGCGGCGAGCATGGCGAGCGATGCGTTGTACACGCGCTGGACGGACGCGTCGAGATTGTCCTGTAGCCGGCCCTTGACGTAGACGACGCCGGCCGCGCTGCCGGCGGCGCCGACAGCCAAAGCGACGCATCCGGACATTGACGATGCGGCGGCGATCATCGCTGCCGCAAGAATTATCCTGCGCAGGAACATGACGGCGTACTCCCCGGTTCAACACTCGGTGCGTCCGCCTATTGTAAACGTGGGCGGCGGCGATGTACACCGGCGATCGGGGAAGGTTCGACTGCGATTTATTTCGCGCGCGGATGGTAGTCGCGATGCGCGCGGGACAGGCGGTCCGCGGAGACGTGCGTGTAGATCTGCGTCGTACCGATGTCGGCGTGGCCGAGCATTTCCTGCACGGCGCGCAGGTCCGCGCCGCCGTCGAGCAGGTGCGTCGCGAAGGAGTGGCGCAAGGTGTGGGGCTTGACGCTGCCGCGCAGGTTGGCGGCGCGCGCGGCGCGTTTGACGACATTCCACAGCGACATGCGGCCCATGCGCGCGCCACGCTGCCCGATGAACACGATCGGCTCGCGGGGTGTCCACGCCGCGCGGACGCCGAACCATTCCGTCAGCCGCTGCGCGGCGGTGCGCCCGAGCGGCACGAGGCGGACTTTCGATCCCTTGCCGCGCACCCGCACACTGGACTCGTCGAGGAACACGTCCTTGAGCGCGAGCGCGGCGAGTTCGGATACGCGCAAACCGCAGGAGTAGAAAAGTTCGAGGATCGCGGCGTCGCGCAAGCCACGAGTGGTCGAGGTGTCCACGGCGTCGATCAGCCGCTCAATCTCCGCGGGCGAGAGCACGCGCGGCAGCGGCTGGACGTGGCGGGGCGATTCGAAATCGGCGGTGGGGTCGGCCGCAAGGAGGCCCTCGGCGGCCAGATACCGGTGAAACCGCCGGATGGAGCTGAGGTGCCGCGCGAGCGATCGCGGCGCGAGGCCGCGTTTACGCAGGCCGATGAGGTATTCGAGGACGTGGTCGCGCTCGATGTCGCGGGGGCGCGTCACTTCCGCCGCGGCGAGCGAGGCGGCGTAGGCCTGCAAATCCGCGCCATACGCGGACAAGGTTTTTTCGCTTAGGCCGGACTCGAACACGACGGTTTGCAGGAAACCGTCGAGCGCGCGGCCGAGATCCGTCGCGCGGTGCTCGTCCTTCGGCATGCGCGATCCCCCGTAGAAAGCAACGCGCCCCGGCGTCGCGCGACGCCGGGGCGCGGATACTACCCGATTGGATGCATCAATCGTTGACTTTGTAGACGAAGACCACGCGGCGGTTCAGCGCGCGGTTCGCGTCCGACGTATTCGGCACGGCCGGGCGCGTATCGCCGAAGCTCTGCGCGCTCACGCGCGAGGCGGCAACGCCCGCGTCGGTGAGCACCTTGGCTACGGCATCGGCGCGGCGCTGGCCGAGTTTCTGGTTGTACTGCGGATCGCCGGAGCGGTTGACGTTGTCCGTGTGACCTTCAACCGTCACCGTGTCCTTCGAGTACTGCTTGAGCATGTCGGCGACCTTGCCGATTTCCGTGCGGCCTTCGGGCTTCACGGTCGACTTATCGAAGTCGAACAACACATGGTTGAACACCGGGACCTGGCGCGACACTGAGGGCGCGGGGGCCGGCGGCGGCGGAGCAGGCGGCGCGGGCGGCGCGGCGGGCGGCGGAGGCGGCGCGGGCGAATACATGCTGTAGACGACGCCGCGGTTACCCCAGAGTTCGCCGTCATCCGAATTGGACGCGGGATCGGTCGGCCACCACCAGTAACCCGAGTAATCCGGGTCCTTCACCGGATCGGACTTGGCTCCACTTTGTGCCCACCAATCCAGATTGTCCCACGAGCGAACTTGCGCGCTGGCGCCGAACGCAATCAGCGAGACGGCGATTGCCAGCGTTACGATCCTTGCATGTTTCATGTCCTTGCTCCTTTTGGTCCAACGCTTCCGCGTTATCAATTTCGCCTGTACCGTGCCGCGCGACAAATTCTACGGCACGGATAAAACTTGACTACGGGGATGGAGACAACCCATGACCCAAAACCGCGAAAAACTACAGCGTCCGAAGGCGACGCCACCCCGATGCCTAGTAGATTAGCGAATTGTTCCTAAAATGTCCAGCGTCTTGTCAATAATATGTCCCTCCCCCCGGCGAGGGTTCCAAACGACCGGCGGAGACCCGTGTCAGGCTTTCAAGACATTGGCGCTGAGTCGATCGGGGTAACAACAGCGCGCCCCGGAATACTCCGGCGGGCTCCCACACCCGCCCTCGAACTCCGGGGCGCGATTTTCCTGATTTTCAGACCGCTTCGGCGAGCCGTCCGCGCAACGCCGAGAACGCTCCATCCACGATCCCGCTGCGCTGTGTATCGATAAGCTTGCGCAGCTTTGGCAGCGCGCCGCCGACCTTCTTGCCGCGGCGCATCGTTCCAAACAAGTGCCGGCTGACCGTGGACTGCGTGAGGTCCAGGATCGTCGCGATGTCCTCCTGCGTCTTGCCGTAGAGGTAATACAGCTTGACGACCTCCTTCTGACGGCCGGTGAGTCCGGTCTCGAGCAACTGGTTGACGACGGGCTTCACGGTCCCGAAGAACTCCTCGAACGCGTAGCGCCGTTCGCGATCCTCGCTGGTCTCGTACCAGAGGGCGCGGGACGCCGGCAGGTTTTCCAGGTACTCGCTACCGGTCGGCAGTTCCCAGAAATCTGGGTTGTAAGCTGACATTGCAGCCCCCTCCTCTTCGTTGTGGTTGCAGTTCAAACCTCACGAGATCGCGCTGAGTGAGCGCGCGGCCGGCGCGTACCGGGTCCGTGTGGTCCGTATTCTTCGAGCGGCGATTGAGCGCATGCGCCGACGCATTCCATCGCGTGCGCGCCGCATTGATGCCACGCTTGAGATTCATAATCGCTTTCATGGGACCACTCCTTTTCCAGTTCGCAACCCGCCACGGCGGGGGTTCGCCAAGTTTCCAGATGACCTAAACGAAAACGCCGCAGGTGGATTCGATTCCACCTGCGGCGTTGAGGTTTGTTTTTGGGTGTCTAGCTCAGCCCATCAACTCCTCCAGGGGAATCGGGCGCCGCGTACGATGCGCTCGCGCACCGAGTACCGGCTGCCATTTGGCATTGATCGTAAAAAACGCGGGCGCAGCCGATGCGTACGGCATCTGCGAGGACTTTCGGCAGATGTTGTCGCGGCTGCGTTCCATGTTTTCCTCGACCAGGCCTTTCGGCGTTTCCGCCCCGATTCCCTCAGGGCTGTCTCTACGTTCGACGCGCAAACTATACCGCGCCGGCTCGCTGCTTCTCAACGTCTTTGAAGCAACAAGTATTCGCCTTAAACCCCATTATGCATACCGGGGACCGGCGTTCTTTTTTGTCCAAAAACAGGGGTTGGTTCCGGAAATTGTTCATTAACGTTCGGGTGCGGCGTTCAGAATCGTACTTACAAGTCATTTATTGTCAGAGACTTAGCTAATTGGTGGAGGTTGGCACTTCAATTGCCTTGAGAGCAGCCGCGGAAGTCTGGAAAACGCCACAGCATAAAGGAACCCCCCGATGGCCGTTGAATCGAGATTAGAGACCGGTAAGTACGCCCTGGGCGACGTCTCGCCCAAGGACTTCATGGGCTCGTCCCACCCCTCGCACATCCTCGTGGTGGACGACGAGAACGGGCCCCGCCAGGCGCTGCGCATGCTGCTCAAGGAGGACTACGAAGTCCACCTGGCAACGCGCGTGAACGAAGCGCTTGTCATTCTCAAAGAACATCCCATCGAATTGATCATCACGGATCTCCGGATGCCCGAGCGATCGGGCGTCGATCTGCTGCGCGAGTCGAAGCAGTACGACGCGGACATCCAGGTCATCATCTTCACCGGCTACGGCCAGCTCGAGACGGCGATGAAGGCGGTCGAGTACGGCGCGTTTGCGTACATGGAAAAGCCGTTCGACAACGACGTGATGATGGACATGGTCAAGGCGGCGCACGGCAAGTATCGCCAGGAAAAAGAGCGCCGCATGTTCGAGAAACTCGCACTGGAGGCGAACCGCTTCGAGACGCTCGGCCGGCTCGTGTCCGGAATGATGCACGACATGGGCACGCCGCTCACGGTGATCAACAGCCACATTGAACTTCTGCTGATGAAATCGGACCGAGACGATCTCGTGAAGCGCCTCGAAACGATGAAGAGTCAGGTGCAGTACTGCGCGGACCTTTCCCGTTCGACGATGAATTTCCTGCGCCAGGGCCAGCAGGGCGCCGGTCAAAACAAGATCAACGACGTGATGAACACGTGCCTGAAGGTGGCCGCGCCGCTCCTGCGCGAGACGCGTGCGAAGCTCATCGCCAATCTGTCGGAGGACGCCGTGACGGCCGTGTTCGAGCCGGTGCTGATGCGTCAGGTGGTGATGAACGTGATCACAAACGGGTGCCAGGCGATGGCGACGCAGGACGGCGACCGGGTGCTCTATGTGTCCACGTACACCGAGGACAAGACGGTGTGCATCGACATCGAAGACACCGGGCCGGGCGTGCCGGAGAAGATTCGCGAGACGGTGTTCGAGACGTTTTTCAGCACGAAGGGCCAGGGCGGAACGGGTCTCGGGCTCGGAGTCGTGCGCAACGTCATGCGCCGCTTCGGCGGCAGCGTGAAAATTGAACCGGGCAAACACGGCACGGGCGCGCGATTCGTCATGCGCCTGCCGGTTGCATGAACTCGCCGGTGGGGAACCGCGAGCACGTAAGGTAAGAGGGGGAGCGGCCGTCCAGGGTCCGGTTGTCGGGGGACATCGGGCCAACGGATAGCTGTGAGGCCCGCAGGCAATCGGGGGGTTGCTTGCGGGCTTCGCGTTTCTACCGGCCCCCGTCCTCCTCCCCCATTTTCTCGCGCTCGTGCTCGATCATTCTTGTGGCGACGACGAACGATGACGAGCACGCCCCCAACGGGCCCGGCCCGCTCCGGCGTGTTCCGTCAGCCGGCGGAATCCTTGTCAACATTTGTTATACTCATTCGCGCCTGAATGGGAGCGAATGGATGGTCGTTTATCGCTGCGACGGATGCGGCCGCGAGATGGAGCGCGGCCAACTTCGGTACCACGTCAAGATTGACGTGCGGGCGGCGTACGACAAGCTGGAAGTCGGGCTGACCGAGCTGGTGCAGAATCACCGCCAGGAACTGCTCAAGCTCATCCAGAAAATGGAAGACGCTTCGCCGCGCGACCTCGAGCAGACCATTTACAAGCACCTCGAACTCGACCTATGCCCGGCGTGCCAGCCGGCGTATATCCGCAATCCGGTGCATTTCCACCCCGAAGCGGGCGAGCCGACCGCCATCGACATTGACGGCTTCCTGCGGTCGCTGGGCTACGGCGACACGGGCGGTAGCGCGACGCGATGAGAATTGAAGCACGTACTGCGGTGCCCACGCTAAGCAACGTCGCCCTATTCGCGGTGGGCGCCGCGCTCCTCGCGGCTGCGCTCGCGGCCTGCGGATTCATCGCGGACAAGGACCGCATCGTCGTTGCGGTGATGGACGGCAAGGACATCACGCGGGGCGACCTTACCAAGCTGATCCACGACATGCCGGACGAGGAACGGCCGCTGATCCAGAACAAGGGCGACCTGTTGCGGGCGCTCAACCGGCACATCGACGATCGCATCAAACAGGCGCTTGCGGTGGAGCTGTCGGCGGCCGGGAAAATCAGCGTCTCGCGCGACACGGCCCGGGCGGTGTATCTCCAGGCGCACCCGGAGTTCGCCGCCGCGTTCCGGGTGCAGGACCCGTCGCAGCTGGGGATGACGCAGGCCGACGTCGAGGCCGTGAAGGCGGCGGTTGAGTTCGGCATCGACGACGAAGAGGAAAAAATGCTGCGCGAGGAGGCGCTCGCGTTCAAGATGCACGAGGCGATGCAGTCGGGCACGGTCACGATGACGCGTGAAGAAGTGCAGGCGGAATACGAATCGCGCAAAGCGACGCTGGTGAAGTTTGAGTTCATCGAGTTCATCGGCATGTTGTTCCCGCTGGACCGGCCGGGCGCGATCGAACAGGCGGCGAACGCGCGCCAGCGGCTGAACGCGGGCGAGAAGTTCGACGACGTGCTCAGCGAACTGATGCGCGCGAACCCGAACGCGGGCATCCGCTCGGCCGCGCAGAACGACCCGGCAAGCGAGCGGTTCGTCGCGTTCTGGCAGACGGCGCACGGCGCGGAAGTGGGCCAGATCCTCGGCCCCGTGATCCTGCCCGAACACGAGGACGTGGGCGTGGGCGAGGACGGAAAACCGCTGGCGCGGCGCGTGCCGGCGGCCTATGTCGTGTTCGAAGTGCTCACGCACGAGCCCGAACGGCTCAAGACCTTTGACGAAGCGGCGAACGAAGTGGCGACGATGATTCTGCGGCGCAAGGTCCTCGAGCAACTCCGCGCGCAGCACGGCGTCGAGGTCTACCCCGACAAACTGCCCGACCCGGCCGGGTTCGGCGACCAGTACAAGAACTCGATGATCGACACCGGGAAGTCCGCGCCGGTGGAGTAATTCTGGAGTTTTTTCCCCGCGCGCCGTTTGCCATAATCCCTGCCGGTCTGGGCAGACACGAATTGGGCGGAGAGGGCATGGCGGGCATCTTAGGGTACGGCGCGTACATACCATTTAACCGGTTGCAGCGCGCGGCGATCGGCGCGGCGCTGGAATCGCGGCCGGGCAAGGGCGAGCGCGCAGTCGCGAGCTACGACGAAGACACGGTGACGATGGCCGTCGAAGCGGCGCACGCGGCGCTGCAGTCGCGGCCCGGGATCTCGCCGAAGACGCTGCTCTTCGCGACGACGGACGCGCCCTACCAGGAAAAACTCAACGCGGCGACGATTCACGCGGCGCTGGATTTACCCGCCGCCGTGCGCGCACAGGACCTTGGCGGATCGACCCGCGCGGGACTGGGCGCGTTGCTGCTCGCGTCGGACGCGGCCGCACAGGCGCCGGCGCTGGCCGCGATCTCGGACCTGCGCATCGGCGCGCCCGAGGGCGCGGCGGAGGCCGCCGGCGGCGACGCGGCGGTCGCGTTTCTGTTCGGCAACGAGAAACCAATCGCGGAGATCGAGGCGGCGTACTCCGAGACGCTCGAGCACCAGGCGATGTGGCGTGTGCCCGGAGAGCGATTCAACCACGTCTGGGAAGAGCGGTTCTCGCTGACACAAGTCTACGGCCCGCTGCTGGTGAACGGCGTGAAGGGCGTGCTCGCGGCGGCCAAACTCTCGGGCAAGGACGTGAACGCCGTCGTCGTGGATGCGCCCAATCCGAAGGCCGGCGCGAGCATCGGCAAACTCCTCGGCGTGCCGGCGGACAAGTACGTCAACCCGATGCTCGATTCCGTCGGTCACACCGGCACGGCGCACGCCGCGTTGATGCTCGCGGCCGCGCTCGACACGGCGAAACCCGGCGACCGTATTCTGGTCGTCTCAGTGTCGGACGGCGTGGACGCGATCGTTGTGCGCGCGACGGACGAAATTGCGAAGTACAAGCGGCCCGCATCGGTAGCCGCGCAGGTTGCCGCGAAACGTAATGACCTGGGCTACGCGCGCTACCTGAAATGGCGCGGCATCCTCGAGACCGAAAAACCGCGACGGCCGGACCCCGACCGCCCCGCGGCGCCGCCTGTGTTCCGGCGGCGGCATTGGAAATTCAGTTTTGTCGGCTCGCAGTGCACGGCCTGCGGCACGCAGCACCTGCCGCCGCAAAAGGTCTGCGTGCAGTGCGGCGCCGTGGACCAGATGAAAGAGGTGCCGTTTGCGAACCGGCGCGGAAAGGTCGCCACGTATACGCTCGACCGGCTCGCGTTTACGCTGCAACCGCCGATGGTGATGGCAATGGTAGACTTTGAGGGCGGCGGCCGGGTCGAGCTCGAGGTGACCGACTGCGAGCCGGACACGGTCGCGATCGGCATGGAATTGGAAATGACGTTCCGGCGTTTGTTCACGGCGGACGGTGTGCACAATTACTTCTGGAAGGCACGGCCTGTCAGATAGGAGCGCGAACCATGGCGAGCAAAGGGATCTGCGATCGGGTGGCCATCGTCGGGATGGGGTGCACGGCGTTCGGCGAGCACTGGGACAAGAGCGTGGGCGACATGCTCGTCGAGGCGGCGACCGAGGCGTTTGCGTCCGCGAAGATTACGAAGGACCAGGTGGACGCGTATTGGCTGGGCAGCATGGGCCAGCTTTCGGGCCTGACGCTGTCCGAACCGCTGAAGATTCAGTACAAACCCGTCACGCACGTCGAGAATTTCTGCGCGACCGGCAGCGAAGCGATGCGCAACGCGGCGTATGCGGTCGCGTCCGGCGCGTATGACTGCGTGATGGCGATCGGCGTCGAAAAGCTGAAGGACTCGGGCTACTCCGGGCTGGTGACGGCGACGCCCGCGGGCGACGGCTCGACGCCGACGACGACGGCCCCGGCGAGCTTCGCGATGCTCGCGCCGGCGTATTTCAACAAGTACGGCCTTGAGCCGGACGTGGGCAAGCAGGTGATCTCGCTGATCGCCCAGAAGAACCACGCGAACGGCGCGAAAAACCCGAAGGCGCAATTCCAGAAGCCGGTGGACCTCGAAACGATCAAGTGTTCGCCGAAAGTCGCCGGGCCGCTCGGCATCATGGACTGCTCGGGCGTGAGCGACGGCTCGGCCGCGGCGATCCTCGTGCGCGCCGAAGATGCCTACAAGTACACCGACAAACCGATCTTCATCAAGGCGCTTTCGTTCATCGCGGGGCCGTCCGAGGGTCACATGAGGCAGGACTACGACTTCACGACGTTCCCGGAGGTCGTCGCGTCGGCGAAGGACGCCTACGCGCAGGCCGGCATCGAAGACCCGCGCGAGCAGGTGTCGATGGCCGAGGTGCACGATTGCTTCACGCCGACCGAACTGGTGCTCTACGAGGACCTCGGCTTTGCGCCGCGCGGCCACGCCTGGCAGGACGTGCTGGACGGCACCTTCACGCTCGAGGGCAAGCTGCCGGTCAACCCGGACGGCGGGCTGAAATCCTTCGGCCACCCGATCGGCGCATCGGGCCTACGCATGATGTACGAGATGTGGCTCCAACTCCGCGGCGAGGCCGGTCCGCGCCAGATCAAGGACCCGAAGGTCGGTCTGACGCACAACCTCGGTGGACGCCCCGGTAAATGCGTGAGCTTCGTCTCAATCGTCGGCCGCGAACGGAACAACTGATATCGATCGAGTCGAACCAATAGGTCCTATAGGTCGAATACGTCCTATAGGACGTATTGCATTTAACAGTGCAACCGGACCGCAGTGAATTGAGTCCAAGCATCATGATCCCCAGATGCGGTACACTTCCTGTGCAGTTATTGGGGAAGGGAGTGCGGTCTTGACTGAGAGCCTTGTCCACCGATACACACGGCGCGAGGAGTTCGCGAACATCGTCACGCACGGGCTGGGCGTCGTGCTCAGCATCGTCGCGCTGGTCGTCATGGTCGCGTATGCCGCGCGGCACGGCGACCCCTACCACGTCGTGAGCGTGTCCATCTTCGGCGCGACGCTCATCCTGCTCTATCTCGGCTCGACGCTCTATCATGCGGTCACGCACGAGAAAACGAAATACGTCATGCGCGTCATCGACCACAGTTGTATTTATCTTCTCATCGCGGGCAGTTACACGCCGTTTACGCTCGTTACACTGCGCGGCAGTTGGGGATGGACGCTGTTCGGCGTCACGTGGGGCCTCGCGTTGGCCGGAATCGTGTTCAAGGTCTTCTTTACCAAGCGGTTCAATGTCCTGTCCGTGGCGACCTACATCGCGCTTGGCTGGCTGGTCGTTATCGCGGCGAAGCCCGTGCTCCACCATGTTCCGAGCGGCGGCATCGTCTGGCTCTTCGCGGGCGGCATGTTCTACACGCTGGGCGTTGTGTTCTACCTGTGGCGGCGCATCCCGTTTCACCACGCGATCTGGCATTGCATGGTGATGGGAGGATCGTTCTGCCACTTCCTCGCGGTCTACTATTACGTACTTCCGCCGCTCGGCGCGTAACTTTCCGACACGCCGATAAAATCCGGAAAATCCATTTCTCCTCGCTACCGCTGTGATTCCCGCTCTGATATACTCCTGACTAATCCGCAGAATTTCTCGGAATTGGGTTTCGCCGGGGCGCTCAATATTCCATGCAGGACGCCGTCCGCCATAAGTGGGCCGATGAGGCCACGCGGCTGCTTCGCGATCGACAGGACGCGCGCGCGCTCGAAATCCTCGATCGGCTGATCCAGGTCTACCCCGGCCGCGAGGATCTGCTCGTGTCGCGCGCGTATTGTCTGGCGCGGCTCGGCCGCGTGGACGATGCGAACGCGGTGTATGCGGGCGTGGCAAGCGCGGGCGCGACATCTGAACGGGTGCAGCGGCTCGGCACCTTTCTCAAACGACGCCAGTCTTCCACGGCCGCAGCGCAGGCGGACGCCCCGATCGGCGGTGTCCTCACGCTGACGGGCGACACGCAGACGCCCATCAACCTCACGCGCAAACTCGAGAACGTCCAGCAGACGTTTGAACACGAGATCGACCGGTACCGCAAACAACAGCGCGAGGCGACGCAATCGATCCAGAAGCTGCGCATGCGCCTGCTCGATCGCGAACAGGCGGTGCAGTCTCTCAGCGCGAAGAACGAAGAACTCGAATCGCTGCTCTCGGAGTTGGGATCGGAAATTTCGTTGTTGCAGTCGCCGGCGGCGGAGACGGAGTTGCCGGACCATCGGCAACTCGCCGTGGAGCGGAACCGCGCGAATGCGGAGGCGCTCACGAGGCAGTTGAAGGAACGCGACGAGACGCTGGCGTCGATGTTCCGCAAGAACGGCGAACTCGAACGCGATCTGCGCGCCGCGCTGGACGAACTCAACCGGGCGCGAAGCGGCCGCGCGGACGGCCCGGCGGCGGAAGAGAATCTCCGCCGCGAATTGCTTCGCGCGCGCGACGAAGTCACCGAGGCGCGCAAGTCTGCGGCGGGCGTGAGCGGCCTGCGCGCATCGCTGGCGGGCGCTGAGACGGCCGCGCGGGACATTCAGGCGGAGCGCGATTCCGTGCGCGCGCGCATTGGAGAACTCGAGAAGCGCATGGCCGAGGCGCTGTCGCGCGAGACGACGGCGCTGGAGGCCAACCGCGGCCTGCGCGAGGAGGCCCGCGAACGCGATCTGGCGCTGGCGGACGCTGCCCGCGCGCTGCAGTCGGTCGAGTCCGCGCTCGCCAACGCCACCGGGCCGGCGACCGCCCCGGGCGCGCGGATCAGCGCGGAACTCGCGACGCTGCGGGCGTCGCTCTCCGCGATGTCGGCCGACCGGCAGGCGCTTGCGGTGCGGCTCGATGCGCTCCAGACAGAACACGCGCGGGTGACCGCGGAACACGCGGCGCTCGTTTCGAAGCGGGACACGCTGACGGAAACGCTGAACGCGCGCAAGGGCGAGATTGACGACGCGCTCGCGCGGCGAAGGGACATGGAAGCTGCACTCGCGCAGGCGGAAGCGCGGCTGCGCGAAATGATTGACGGCGAAAACTCGCTGGAACCGCGTGTCGCGGAATTGACCGCGGCGCTCGCGGACAAGGAACACGAACTTTCCGCGGCGCAGGGTCGAATCGGAAAGTTCGAATCGCAATTGACGGAACTCCGCCGCGACTATGAATCGGCCGCGCTCAACGAGACCACGGCGCGCGCCGAGACCGATTCGGTTGCCGCGGCGCTTGCGGAGGAGCGGGCGGCGATCGGCCGTCTGCAGGATTCGAACGAGGCGTTGCGCGCGGAACTTGAACTCGCGCAGTCGGACCTGGCCGCGGCGGCGGCGGCCAAGGAAGACGCGGCGGCATCGCTCAGGGACGCCGCTGCGGAACTTGCGCTTCAACGCGACGCCAACGAACGCCTCACCGTTTCGGGCGCGGGCGCCGTCCGCCGCCTGGAGCGGCTCAGTGCGGAACGCGACGGCCTGTTGGAGCGCCTTGAAGACATCGAAGCACGCGAACGCGACGTGGCCGCGCGCTGGACCGACTCGGACGAGCGCCTCCGCGACGTGGTCGCGACGCTCGACGAGCGCACGCGGGCGCTGGAATCGCTCACGCTGGAGCGCGACGGACTCGCCGGGCGTGTGGCGGAGCTGGATGGGCGGCTCGCGGAGACGATCCGCGCCGGGCAGGAGCGTGCGCAGGAACTCGCCGGGCTGACGGCGGACCTCGAGGCGCGCAAGAGGGCCTACGCCCAGCTTGCCGAGGAAAAATCCGAAGCGGATCTGACGCTTTCCCATCTGAAAATGGAGCACGCTTACCTCGGCAAACAGGAGCGCGAGGCACGCGCGGAAGCCGAGTCGCTCGCGAGGGAAGTTGCCGATCGCGACGCGCAAATCGAATTGCTGACACACGAGCGCAACCACCTCGGCGGCGAACTCGCGGAAATCAACGCACGCTTCGACGCGCTGCGCGAGCAGGACGCGCAGTCGCGCGGCAACGTCTCCGATCTCGCGGCGGAACTCGCCTCGACGAAGGAGGCGCTCGCCGAGGCGATGAGTACCGGCGAAGAGCTGCGCTCCGAGATCGCGCGGCTTCAACACGACATGGACGGCGTGCTCCGGCGGGAATCTGACGCGCTCGCGACTGGCGACCGGCTGGCGGCCGAAATCGACGCGCACCGGGCGCACATCGGGGAACTCGAACAGGTCCGCGACTCGCTTCAGATCGATCGCACCGATCTTCAAAAGCGCATGTCGGAACTGTTGACGCGGTACGAGACGGCTTCGGACGGCCTGGAAAACACTTCCGGCGCGTTGAGCAAAGCGGAGCGCGAGCTGGCCGAGCTTCGAATCCAGCGGGCGCAACTCGAGGCCGAGGAATCGCGGCTGGGCGCGCTCTTGAACACCGCGGCCGAGCGCGAGCGCGACGCTGTCCGCCGGATCGGCGGACTGGAGGAGGACGTCCGCGATCGCGACCGGCGCCTGAACGCGGCGCACGGCGAACTACAGGCGCGCGCCGAGCGGATCGAGGAATTGCAGCGGGACGCGACCGAGCGCGAAGAGAGAATCCGGGACACGGAGCGCGAGCGGTATTCGCTGGCCGGGCGTCTTGCGAACGTCGAGGCGCAGTTGCCGCCGCTGCGCGAACACGAGGCCGAACTTCAGCGCACGGTCGAGCGGCTCGAGAGGGAACTGAGCGCCGAACGCGCGACGGCGGGCGCCGCCGCGGCGGAACTCGAATCCGCGCGCGTGCGGCTCGAAGACATGCAGCGGATGGTCACCGGGCACGAGGCGGCGCTCGTCGAGGCCGGCCGCACGCGCGAGGCGATGGAAACCGCGCAAGCCGCGGCCGCGAGCGAACTCGAATCCGTCCGGAACGAGCGCAAGGCGGCGGACGTGCGCATTCGCGAGTTGCAGGACCGGCTGGCTTCGGTCGAGGGCGACCTCGCGGACATGACGGACGCGATGCAACAGTCCGAATCGCGCTCGGCCCAGCTCGAGGCCGACGTACAGGAGCGGGACGACCTCATCGTCGAGGCGCGCCGGCAGCTCGAGAGCGCGCGGGACACGATCCAGCGGCTCAAGCCGGAACTCGATCGCATCTACACGCAGGAATTGCCCGAGGCGCTGGAGCAGAAGGTGCACGCGTTGCGCCGGATGCAGCAATTGCGCACGGAAGTCGAACTGCTCAAGAGCCAGATCTGGTAGGCGTTACTCCGCCGCGCGGCGCACAAGCGCCGACAATATCCGCACCTGGTCGGGCTCCTGCAACTCCCAGCGATCGAGGAACTGCCGCAATGCGTCGCGCAGTTCGCGGTGTTCGGGCGCGTGCAGCTTGTCGGCGAGCCGCCGCAGTTCGTTGACGTAGCTTTCCGCGAGCCGCCGGTGATACTGATCCCGGTACGGCCGGGAACGCTCGATTTCGCCGCGTTCGGACTCGTCGAGTTCGGGCCAGACCTGTTCGAGGTTGGCCAGAAACCGCAGCGGCTTCCACAGGGCTTCGAGCCGCGGGCTCATTGACATCAGGACCTGACGATCGTGATCCATGATCGCGTCGGACATGGCGCTCCCCCGGATACCGCTTCCCCGCCGCAAATGATATCAAATCGGGCGGGTACCCCTTGGCTGCGGCCCCAGAACCAAAAAAAAGCAGGCCCAAGCAAACTCGCCTGGGCCTGCCGCGATCTTTATTGCCTCGCGCGCGCAGGCTCACAGCACGCGCCGCGAGTTGGACGATTACTCCCAGGCGGCTTCCGGCTGCGGGGCTTCTTCGACGATTTCGATGAGCACTTTGTCCGGGCCGCGCACGAAAAAGCTGCGCATGCCGTACTCCTCGCGCACCTTGACTGGGTCAACGATTTCGACGCCGTTCGCCTTCAGGCGCTCGAACACCGGGTCGATGTCGCGATAGGAGAACGCGATGTGGTCGATGGACCGGCCGTCGCTGGGCACGAGTTCGTCGATCGGGTCGTAGGCCCACCAGTTCACCGTGTCCGCGCTCGGCGTCGCGAAGAGGTTGATGGTGACGTCGTTGTCCGTGGTCACCTGGCTCGACCACAGGTACCGGAAAATCTCCATGGGGTTCTCCGGACTGGGCTTGAAATCCTTGGGCGCGGCGGGGGGCTTGGGCGAGACGCGCGCGGGTCCGCTGACATTCAGATTCTTCACGTACCACTCCGTCGCCGCGCCCACGTCGTCCGAGAACAGGTGGACATGGCCGAAGCGCTCGTGCTGAAAGCCGGTCCACACCTCGACCACTTCCTTGTCTTTGCCGTAGGCGTACATGTAGTAGTTGTTGCCGAGCGTCGAGAGCGGCGTCTCCCACTCCGCGCCCTTGTCCGAACGCCACTTGAACTCGCTCGGCCCGTCGATGCCGCCCCAGCCGATGTGATAGATGCCGCTGACGAGCTTCCACGGCGCGGGCTGCCCCACCTTGGTGAACAGGATGAACGAGCGGTCCACGAGCACCGCGTCGGAGAGGCCGCGGTACTTCACCGGCACCGCGCTGAACATCGTCTTGTACCACTGGATGCTGGCCGCGGGATCGACGGCGTTGATGTGGGTGTGATGGAAGCGGGGCCGCTCCATGTCTTCGGCCTGCGCGCCCCAACCCGCCGCGACACTGAGCAAGACGGCACTGGCGACGATTCGTAGCATGGGATGGCGTTCCTTTCGTTGGAGGGAAATGCATTCCGCCCTGGTATGCACGGAGTCATCATAACGGGCAGGGGAGCATCTTTCCAGCGCGGGAACGCCAACGTGGGAGCCCGCACGCCGGCGGGTTTACGGAGTGCTTGCGGTCTGGCCCTGGTAGATCTCGAGCGCCTCGGGCAGGTGCTCACGAATACTCGCGATGCGGTTGCGCGGGTCCGGATGCGTGGACAGGAACGTTGGCGGACGTGACCCGCCCTGGGCGGCCATCCGCTCCCAGAACTCCACCGCCACGCGCGGGTCGTACCCTGCGCGCGCCATGAGAATCAGCCCGATGTGGTCGGCCTCCGATTCCTGCAGCCGGCTGTACGGCATCAGCACGCCCACCTGCGAACCGGCGCCATACGCGGTCATGAAGAGGTTTTTCGTGAGGGCGGGCTGGTTCGTCAGCGCAACGGAGAGCGCCGCGCCGCCGAGTTCGGTCAGTAACGACTGGCTCATGCGCTCGTTGCCGTGTTCAGCCAGCACGTGCGCGATTTCGTGGCCGAGAACGGTCGCGAGTCCCTGATCGTTTTGCGCGATGCTGAGGATGCCGGTATAGACGGCCACCTTGCCGCCCGGCATGACCCACGCGTTCGCCGTCTTGTCGTCGTCGATGACCGAGAATTCCCACTGCAAACGTTCGGTGGACAGCCCCAGCTCGCGCATGTAGGCTTCGGTCGCCGCGGCCATGCGCGTGCCCACACGCCGCACCATCTCGTTCGCTTGCGGATCCTTCGAGACGGGCGCTTCGGCCAGAAACTGGTCGTAGCTGGTTTTGCCCAGGCTCGCCAGCTCGCCCTCGGGAATCAGATTGAGCTGCGAACGTCCCGTGACGGGAACGGTGCTGCACGCAACAAACAGAAGCAGGAGACACGGGAATAAAACTACGCGGGGCATTTGCATCGCTAGGCTCCTTCCGCGCGCGCCCGTTGCGATGCCTTGTATCCGTGCGGCATTTCATCGCCCAGGCACGTTCCGACGAATCGCGCGGCAGCCACCCACGGATCGTTCAGCGGCACATGTCTGCGGCGGTCCGCCACTTCCTCAATCGGGATGCCGATGAATTCCTGTCCGCGCTTGGCCACCATGACTCCAAACCGCCTATCCAGTATAAACTCCGCAGCCTGGGCCCCATATTTCGTCGCGATGAGTCGGTCGGTGGGTGTGGGCACGCCGCCGCGCTGGATATGCCCCAGCGACGTGACGCGCGTCTCCAGACCCGTCGCATCCTCGAGGTGCTCGGCCAGGATCGCGCTGACAGGTTCCTTCGAGTGCTCTATTCCCTTGGTTTTTTTCTTCTTTTCCTGGCGCGGATCCTCGCCCTTGCGGGCGAGCGCGTCCTGCATGGACACGGCACCCTCGGCGACCGCGACGAGGCTGAACATTTTGCCGCGATCCATGCGCGCGCGAAGCGACTCGGCGACAAGGTGCAGGTCGTACGGGATTTCCGGAATCAGGATCACGTCCGCGCCGCCGGCGATGCCGCTGCCGAGCGCGAGCCAGCCCGCGTTATGCCCCATGATGTCCACAACCATGACGCGGTGATGGCTCGACGCGGTCGTGTGCAGCCGATCGAGGGCCTCGGTCGCGATCGCCATGGCCGTGTCGAACCCGACGCAGGTGTCCGTGCCCCAGACGTCGTTGTCGATCGTCTTGGGCACGGTCACGAAGTTCACTTTGCCGCGCTCCATGATGCGCGCGACGTTTTTGTGCGTGCCGCCGCCGCCGATGCACACGACGCAATCGAGCCCGAGCGATTTCACGTTTGCCATGACTTCGCCGATGCGATCGGAGACTCCGTTGTCGGTCGGCATCTTGTGCGGCTTGTCGCGGCTCGTGCGCAGGACGGTGCCGCCGGTGGTGAGCAGTCCGCTGGTCTGGTAGTCGTCGAGCTCGATGTAGCGATTCTCGACGAGCCCGCGGAATCCCTCGAGAAATCCATAGACGCGCACGCCCTCGGGGAGCAGCGATTTTGTGATTGCGCGTATGACGGCATTGAGCCCGGGACAGTCGCCCCCGGCGGTCAAAATGCCCACTGCCCTGATTTTGCCGTTCTGGCCCAATTCGCGCCCCCGTCGCCGCAAGCCGCGGCGCGCTCAACGTGCGGTTTCCCCCAGCCCGTGGTGGATTCTATCGAATGCGGGGCCGTGTGTCGATAAGCGTACCGGCGGGCTAATATTTTCCTAACACTTTTGCCCGCGGATGACGTGTACTATATCCGCGCGTTCCCGTGCCGATCGTTTGCATGGGCCGGGAGGGGGACCTCGCTCATGGGCAAGTCCAAGAAGAAAGCCGAGAAGCTTCGGAAAAAGATCGAGAAAAAGAAAGAGAAGCAGCGGCGCAAGAAGGAAGAAGAGCGCAAGCACGAGGAGAAGAAGCGCAAGGCAGAGAAACGCCGCAAAGAGGCCGAGAAGAAGGCGCGCGAGAAGAAGCGCAAGAAAAAACGCAAGAAATAGCGACCCGGGAGAGGCTCAGGCCGTCTGCCGCGCTTTCTCCACGGGCACGGCGTCCGGCGCGGAAGGTTCCGGCTGGATCGACTCCCTGTACCGTGATTCGAAGTATTCGCGCGTCAGCCGTTGCGCGCGGCGCCCTCCGTCGGGTCCGCCGACGTAGGGATTGGACTGCGTGTCGTCGTAGTACCTCGCTTTGCAATCGTCTTCGATTTGGAACTGGAGCAGCGTGAGCACCTCGCTGCGCAATGCGGCGTCGTACACGGGAAACATCACCTCGACGCGCCAGTCGAGATTGCGCTCCATGAGGTCGGACGACCCGACGAACACGCGCGCCGCGTCGCCGCGGCCGAATACGTAGATGCGCTGGTGTTCGAGGTATTGATCGACGATGGAAATCGCCCGGATGTTCGGATGCGGCAGCATCGCGTACGTCGTGCGCACGATGAGGTCCATCTTTACGCCGGCGTCGGCCGCCTTGCGGATCTTGCGAATGATCTTTTCGTCGGTGAGATGGTTGACCTTGAGGCAGACGTAGCCGTCGCCGCCTTTGGCGGCCTCCTCGTCGAGCATGCGCGCGATGGTGCGGCGCATGTTGAACGGCGAGACGAGGAGATTCGAGAAGCGCGGCGAGGCGAGCACGCGCATGCGCGAGGCGCGCTCGATGTACTCGAAGGTCTCGTCCACCTCGGCGGTGATCCGCGGGTCCGCCGTGAACAGCGTGCTGTCCACGTACGAGCGCCCGGTGCCCTCGTGGAAATTGCCGGTGGACAGCGCGGCGAACTGCACGCCTTCGCGCTGGATGAGGAGCAGCTTGCTGTGCACCTTCATCGGCGGCAGTCCAAACACGACGTGCGCGCCCGCTTCCTGCAGTTGCTCGGCCATCTTGATGTTGTTCTTCTCGTCGAACCGGGCCTGCAGCTCGACGGACACGAAGACCCATTTGCCGTTTTGCGCGGCGTTCACCAGCGCGTTCACGACCTGGGAATCGCGCGCGACGCGATAGAGCGACATCTTGATCGCCTCGACCTTGGGATCGATCGCCGCCTCGCGCAGCAGCCGGATCACATGGTCGAAGGACTGGTACGGGTAGGTGAGCAGCACATCCTGCGCGGCGATCGTTTCGATCATGGCCGCGCGGCCGCGATCCAGCACGGGATGGGGCATCGCGGGCGCTTTGGGCCAGCTGAGATCCTTGCGCCTGACGGGGAACCGCATCAAGTCGCGCATGTTGTGGTAGCGCGCGCCGCCGATCAGCGGGTAGTCGTCACCGATTTGCAGCTCCATGATCAACAGGCGCAGGAGCACAGGCGGAATCGCCGCGTCGTACACGAGGCGCGTCGGCCGGCCGCCTTTGCGCTGTTGCAACTCCTCCTCCATGCGCCGCACGTAGTCCTCGGAGAAGTCGTTGTCCATGTCCAGTTCAGCGTCGCGCAGGATTTTGAACTCGAATGCTTCAATCTGCTGGTAATCGAAAATATAGAACACGTCGTCGAGCGAATAGCGGATGACATCGTCGAGATACATGATGTCGCCGCTGGGCAACTCGACGAACCGGCCGAGTTCGGTCGGGATGCGCAGGATCGCGTAGCGAGGGACCTCGCCGCGCATTTTGACCGCGAAATACAGCTCGCCGTCCATGAGTTGCGGGAACTCGTGGCTTTCGTCGATGAGCAGCGGCACGAGGCTGGGCAACACGTTATCCTTGAAGAATTCCTCGAGCCAGACGGCGAGTTCGGAGTTCTGCTCGATGTCCTTCTCAGTGAGGAGGTGGATCTCCTCGGCGGCGAGCTCGGCAATCACGGCGCCGTAGGCCTTCTGGAAGCGTTTGTCGAGCTCGCGTGACCGCTGGGCGATGACATCGAGCGTGCGCGATTTCTCGTCGATCCCGAGCCCGATCATGCGGTGCACACTGGCGACGCGGACCTTGAAGAACTCGTCCATGTTCGACGAGAAGATGCCGAGAAAGCGCACGCGTTCCATGAGCGGGTTGCGCTTGTCTTCGGCCTCCTGCAGGACGCGCTCGTTGAACGAGAGCATCGAGATCTCGCGGTCCTGCCACAGGCTGTTTCGAGATTCGTCTTTCGCCATCGTGCGGTGACCAGGAAAACACCCGCCGGCCGGCAGCGTACACCGGCCGGCGCGCGGTCAGTTCAGCCGGTGTCTAGTCGTCCGTTTCGGCCGATTTCGGCTTGCGCGGGCGCGTGAACGTGTTCGGCAGCGTCTGCAGAATCGTCGGGTGCTGCGAATCGATCGCGTCGTCAAATTTGCCGACCACGCGGCCGTCCTCGACCTTGAGTCCCATTTTTTCCTCGGTGAGGACGACGTGCGACCACGTCGTGAGCATTTCGTTTTCCGTCCACGGGCCGTAGGTCACGACCGCGTTCGGGTCCGGGTTCTCCGGGTTGTCCGTCGTGTTGTCCCAGCGCGCGGTCACGTGGTACTTCGTGCCGGCGGGCACCGAGACGGGTTTTGCCAATTCATAATTCGACTGCCAGTTCCAGTCGTATACCGGGACGTGCGTGATGAGCGAGGATGAACCGTCCGGCAGGATGGCAGACGTCGTGTAGCCCCGGCCGCGGGTGTGCATGTGGGCGCCACTGGACAGAATCGTGAGCGGATAATTCAGCGTGACTTCCGTGTCCATCGTGAATGTGCCATTCGGCTCGATGCGGATGGCGTAGTCGTCCGTGCCGCAGGTCCGCACGATACGATCGACGCGTCCGTTGGCCAGCTTCACCCCGAACTGGACGCGATCGGTCACGGGCTCGTCCAGCCCGACGTAGTGGACCTGGATCTGTACGAAGCTGCCTTTGGGCAGAATGAGCGCCGTGTTCTCCGGGTATTGCATCGGCCGCGCGCCGGGCAGGTAGCTGCCGATATAGTCGCCGCCGGCCATCACCGCCTGGCCGATGCCGACGGACTCGAGCTTGAGCGGCGCGCGCACTAGGTTCGCGTGGTGCACGGTCTTGCGGTTCGTCGGGCGGATTTCCCATTGGGTGACGTAGAGATCCTCGGACACAGCCGGATCCATGTGGATGCCCTGGTATTCGATCTGTTGTTCGCCGGCGGGCACGACGAATTCGCGATCGGCCTCGAAGATCATGTCCGGCTCGCCCATCGCCCAGAACTCCTCGGCGGCGGGAGTGGCGGGCATGTCTTTCGGATTCCCCTGTTTGGCGCCTTGATCGACCCAGGCGACAATCAGGTCGATCTGCTCCTGCGATATCGCCCGATCGTTCAGGTACTCGACCTGTGACGAGTCCGCGTGCCACGGCGGCATCTTCTTCGAGATGACGGCTTCGCGGATGCTCTTCGCCCAGGGCCGCGCGGTCTCGTAATCGAGCAGACTGAACGGCGCGATTTCGCCGGGCTGATGGCACGAGACGCAATTCGCGTAAAAGATCGGCGCGATGTCCTTCGTGAATGTCGGTTCGGCCGCCTGCGCGTCAACGGCAGCGCAGAGACCAGCGGTGACACCCACTACAGTAACGAGCATTGTTCGCATATTTGTCCGCCTCCCCTTGGATAGGGTCGATAGTTTGAGAGTGGGCGGTATTCTACCCTCACCCGGGGAGAATATCTAGAAACTACCGTCATTGCGAGGAGTCCCGCCTAGGGGCGAGACGACGAAGCAATCTCGTGCACCCCTACCGGCCCCGTAGTCATTCCCGCGGAGGCGGGAATCTCTACAAAGGGGAGCGTCGGCCGTCCGAAGAGATCCCCGCCTTCGCGGGGATGACAGGGAAGAGCGTATTCCACAGGTCGAGTCTTCGCCGCCAGGCGCGGTCGCGCGGAAGCGCGACCCTCCCAGCCCAACTACGCTCGCCGGCGTAGCCCTGCTGCGATCAGCTCTTGGCCGACTCGACGCCCGCGGCCCCGCTCAGGACCCACTGGCTGAGCAGCCGCACGCCGAATCCGGTGGCGTGGTTCGAATTTAGGTACGGGATGTTCTTTACGTCCCAGGCTGTCCCGGCGATATCGATGTGCGCCCAAGGCGTATGGTCGACGAATTCTTTGAGGAAGCACGCCGCGGTGATCGAGCCGGCGATGCCGCGCGGGCCGATGTTGCAGAGGTCTGCGTGTGTGCCTTTGAGCAACTTCGCGTAGTCGTCCCACATGGGGAACGCCCAGATGCGCTCGCCGGTCGCGCGAGATGCGAGGCTGAGTTCTCCGAGGAGGCGGTCGTTATTCGTGAAGGCGCCGGCGGCGAAGTAGCCCAGCGCGACAACGATGGCGCCGGTCAGCGTCGCGACGTCAATCATCGCATCGGGCTTGTAGTGTTCTTCGACATACGCGAGCGTGTCGCATAGCAGAAGGCGGCCCTCGGCGTCGGTGTTATGGACCTCGACCGTCCTGCCGTTGTAACACTTCAGAATGTCGCCGGGGACGTAGGAGGTCGGGCCCGGCCGGTTTTCCGCGGCGGGCACCGCGCACACGAGCCGCACGTTCGGCTTGGCCTGGCAAATCGTCTTGAATGCGCCGAGCACGGCGGCCGCGCCGCACATGTCGTACTTCATTTCGTGCATGTCGGGCGCCTGCTTGAGGCTGATGCCGCCCGTGTCGAACGTGACGCCCTTGCCGATGAGCGCGAGGGTCCTGTCGTACTGGTTCGGCTTGTATTCGAGGAGGATCAGCCGGGGCGGCTCCGCGCTGCCCCGGGCGACGCCGAGGATGGCGTTCATGCCGAGCTCGCGCATCTTGTTTTCGTCGAACACGGTGCACGACGCGCCGACCTGCGCCGCGAGATCCTGTGCGGCCGCGGCGAGTGCGCGCGGGGTCAGGTCGTTTGCGGGGGTGTTTCCGAGGTCGCGCGCCCAATTCGTGTTCTGGCACGCCAACACGGTGCGGCCGCAGGCCGCGCGCAGCGCTTCGAGGTCGGCGTCCGCGGAGGCGAGCACGACGATCTCTTCGACCGCGACCGCGGGGTCATCCTCGGGCTTCTTGTACGCCAGGAAGTCGTATTGCCCGAGCATGACGCCTTCGACGAAGGCCTCGACCGGCAACGCGTCCTTCGATGACGCTTCGAACACGATGTGCTTGTGCCGCTCGCGTTTGAAGGTCGCGCAGGCTTTGCCCGCGGCGCGCCGCATGACCTCCGCGTCGAATGCGTCCGGCGTGCCGAGACCAATAACCAGGAGCCCGCCGTACGCGCTTTCCGGCGTCGCGATGTAGGAGACGTCCTGCGACTTTCCGCTGACGGTGCCTCGTTTCACCAGGCGCGCCAGCGTCGCGCGATCCTTCTTCGTCACGACTTCGCCGAAATCCGGCTCGGACTCATCGTAGACACAGACAACGAGACACGAATCCACCTCGAACGCCGCATGTTTCGGCTCGATCACGTGCAATCGCATGACATTCCTTTGAAGTGCAGCGGAGAAACCACCGCTGTAGTCCCTCGTCAGACCAGACCAATGTTCGCCAAACTAGCGTCAGCCGGCATTTCTACGGCGCGCTTTCAGCAGCATCGAAACGCGCAGGATTCCCATGCGCACTCCTGATCTACGCTGTAACTGTTTCGGGCAGTCGTTCACCCGCGAGCCAATGCCCGCTCGCGCCGGTAATGCGGACCTCGACGAGATCGCCTATCTCGAGCGCCGCGTCGTGAATCGCGACAGGGCGGAACCCGTCCGTCCGGCCGATCATCGTGTCGCGCTGCTTGGAGCTCGCGCCGTCGATCAGCACCTCCTGCCGGGTGCCGACGTACCGCGCCGTGCCCTCGTGGTCGAACGTGCGTTGCAAATCGATCACGCGTTGCAAGCGCTCGTCCTTGATCTCCTGCGGCACGTCGTCCGGCATTTCGGCCGCTTTTGTCTTCGGCCGCGGCGAATACTTGAATGGGAACAACATTGCGAACCGCGCCTCGCGCAGGACGTCGAGCGTCCGCTCGAAATCGTCGGCCGTCTCGGACGGAAAACCGACGATCAGGTCCGAACTGAGTTCGATGCCCGGATTGATCGATCGCATGTACCGCAATTTCGCGAGGTAGTGTTCGACCGTGTGCTGCCGCCGCATGAGTTGCAGGATACGGTCCGAGCCGGACTGGAACGGCAGGTGCAACTGGTTGCAAATGGTCTTGCGAGACGCCATCAGGTCGCTGAGCGCGTCGGTCCAATCGTTCGGATGCGGGGACGTGAACCGCACGCGTGCCAGGCCGGGGACCCGCGACACGTCGTCCAGCAACTGATGGAAGCCGTAATCGAGCACCCGGTACGAATTGACGTTTTGCCCCAACAACCAGACTTCTCTGGCGCCCTGCGCCACGAGCGAGCGCACCTCGCGCAGGATGTTGTCTGGTTCGCGGCTCACCTCGCGCCCGCGCGTATAGGGCACGACGCAGAACGTGCAGAAGTTGTCGCAACCCTTGGTAATCGACACGAACGCCTTGCAACCTTCAACGTGCCCGCGCTCCACCCACTCCTCGGGGATGAAGTTCTGCACGCGCCGGTCGTGCGGCTGCCACTTCGTCATCAGCACGCGCTCGCCCTGCCGCACGCGCTCGATCATCTCCGGCAAGCGGAACAGGTTGTCCGGGCCGAAGACCATATCGACGGCCTTCTCGCGTTCGAGGATCGTTTCGCCTTCCTGCTGCGCCACGCACCCGCCGACGCCGATGATCAGCTCCGGATTTGTCAGCTTGAGTTCGCGCAGCCGCCCGAGCTGGCTGTAGACCTTGTTCTCCGGGTTGTGCCGGACGGAGCAGGTATTGATGAGGACCAGGTCGGCGCCCTCGGGCGCGTCCGCGAGTGCATAGCCTTCCCGCGCGAGCACGCCCGCCATCTGATGCGTGTCGTGCTCGTTCATCTGGCATCCGTAGGTTTGGATGAAAGCCTTTTTCATGGCGCGACGGGCGAATCCCTTTGAGGAGGACATGATAACAACGCAGCGAGACTTCGTAAAACCCGGAATAGAAAAACGACGGGCCCCGGATCACCGGGGCCCGCCGGATTGGAATCGGAAGATTAGACCGCGCGGACTTTGGTCGCCTCGGGCCCTTTCTTCCCCTGGCCTTCCTCGTACTCGACGGTCGCACCGTCGGCGAGCGACTTGAAGCCTTCCGC
The DNA here is from genome assembly GCA_964411925.1 of uncultured Nitrospirales bacterium. Lineage (GTDB taxonomy): Bacteria > Hydrogenedentota > Hydrogenedentia > Hydrogenedentales > VFKU01. The sequence goes on along the minus strand of CAYPNI010000014.1, from coordinate 8,514 downwards.
GATGATGTTGGAGTGGTGGACGAACAAGTCCTTGCCACCTTTTTCGGGCGTGATGAAACCATACCCTTTTTCGTCGTTGAACCACTTCACCGTGCCTCGTGCCACTTTCGTCTCCTTGTCGAGCTGTGCTGCGGATGCTCGTCCCCTTTTCCCATAGGCGGGGGCCCAAGGGGTGCAAGGCCCATCGCTGACTGACCCCAGCCTAGCACGACTCTGCCTCGCGACCTTCGACCCGCTACTGGCCCCGGAATACCGGTGGGTTTTGCGGGCGGGTTTTAGGTACGCTCGTGCGCATATTGCCGGGTGTACCGTCTTTCGAAACACCGGAAATTGCAGGATTTTGCCATGAAAGACCGGACCATCGAACTCGGCACCGACTCCATCCCCCGCCTGCTGTTGCGCTACTCGACCCCGGCGGTCGTCGCGATGTTCGTGAGCTCGACATACAACCTCGTGGACACGATTTTCGTCGGCCACGGCGCGGGTACGCTCGCGCTGGCCGCGCTCGCCATCTCCTGGCCGATCCAGATGCTCATCGTGGCGCTCGGCATGGGCGTGGGGATCGGCACGGCCTCCATCGTCTCGCGCAGCCTCGGCGCGGGAGACCGCGCACGCGCGATTCGCGTTGCGGGGACGTCGTTCACGATTATCGCGCTCATCAGTGCGTGCGTGACGGCCGCGGGCTTCGTGTTTCTGCGGCCGTTGCTCTCGCTGTTCGGCGCGACGGATGCCGTCATGCCGTATGCGGTGGATTACATGTCGGTCATTCTGATTGGCAACTTCTTCGTCGCCTGTTCGATCACGGCGAACAGTCTCGCCCGATCCGAAGGTGCGGCGCGCGTCGCCATGACGAGCATGATCATTGGCGCCGTCACGAACACGGTACTCGACCCGATCTTCATTTTCGGCCTCGACATGGGCATTCGCGGCGCGGCCGTGGCTACCGTGATCGCCAACGCGTGCACGTTCACGTTCATTTGCTGGTATTTCGCGACGGGACGCAGTATGTTGCGCATCACGCGGCGCGATCTGCGTCCCGATTTTCGCGACTTGCCCGAGGTATTTCAGATCGGCTCCGCGACGTTTTTCTCGATGATCTCCGGCAGTCTGATTGCGATTCCCGTCAACAGCCTCATCGTCCACTACGGCACGGACCTGCATCTCGCGATTCTGGGTGTGGCCAATCGCTCCATGATGTTCTTCTTCCTGCCCATATTCGGCCTCACGCAGGGGCTCCAGCCGATTATCGGGTTCAATTACGGCGCGAGGAAGATCGCGCGCGTCAAAGAGGCGGTCCGCAAGGCGACGCTGTACGCCTCCATCATGTCGGCCGGGGCGTTCATCGTCCTGATGTTCGCGACGCGCCCGGTCTTCCGCATCTTTACGCCGGATGCCGCGCTGATCGATCAGGGTGCGCCGATCATGCGCATCATCATCATCTGCACGCCGTTTGTCGGATTTCAGATGGTGGCGGGCAGTTTCTTCCAGGCGATCGGCCGGGCACGTCCGGCGTTCGTCCTCACGCTCTCGCGGCAGGTCATCGCGCTGCTCCCGCTCATTTTCACTTTGCCGCGCATCTTTGGCCTTACCGGTCTTTGGGCCTCGTTCCCAATCGCCGACTTCTTCGCGGTGTCCATCAGCGCGATGTGGATCGTCACCGCGCTACGCGGACTCCCCGATGACGCCCCGGCCCTCGCGGCAACGCTGGCGGACGTCTCCGCGGACGCCTAACTCGCCGAATAGCCGCGTCGCCCAGCAGGCGGGAATTTCCTTGCGTTACGGCGACGTAACGCCGCGTCCGCGCAGTACGACAAGGTGCACGGAGTACGGCTGCATTTCGAACGTCAACATGTTCTCCGCGCCGACCACTCCGCGATCGGCGGCGGAGAGCCGCACCTCGGGCCACTCGTTGATGTCGCGGACGGCGCGCGTCAACGCTTCTCGGCTGGGGGCGCGGCGGATTTCCTCGCCCACCCGGGCAATCCGATCCCGGACGGCGTACGCGTTCGAGTGGATGGCGTCGATAACGAAGCGTTCGTAGCCCGCGCGGGCGCTCCCGAATCCAGCGACATTCAGCTTGACGCGAACCGGGGTCGAACGCCGGCTGTCGGCTTCGCGGAGCAGCGCGGTGACGTCGTCAAGTTCGGCCAGCGACTGCGGGTCGGTGGTCTGGCGGCGAAACTCCGCGAAGACCTCCCGCACTTCAGCCGCGGGCTTTCCGGAGACGCGTTGGAACAGCGTCCCGGCCGCGCGAAGGCGATCTCTCGTTCGGGGGTCGCCAATCGAGCGCAATACCTCCTCGGCGCATTCGGACTCCGGCCTGCCCGTGGACCATTGGAGCCGCCGGACGCTCGAGGCGAACGATCGAATCTCACCCAGGGACTGGCCGTTGTCAACGATGTATCCCGCCATCGCCCGCGGCACGAAATTGGAAATCAGGATGGAGGTCGTGTCGCCATCGCTGGAGGCCACGCACGTGACGAATGGGTCGGTCTCGTCCACGGCGAGCCGATTGCCCCGTAGCATGCTGACGGCCTGAAACGCGTTGTAGACGGGTTTGACGATGAAGTGCCTCGTGAACAGGCCGTATCCGCCCTCGAAAAACTCGTCGTCGGGGTATTGCGCGGCTTCCGGGAGCCAGTGATCGAAGACGTTGAAGTACACGTGGCGCGAAATCCCGGCGTCATCCATCGCGCAGAGCATCGGCAGGATGTAGGCCGCGAGGAACGGGCCGTTGAACTCTTCCGTGCTCAGCCCGCCCCAGCGCGCCCAGCTATTAATGTTGAGTTCGGTCTTCTCGTCGTAGCCGAACTCACGCAGCCACGCGCGGACCTGCGCGGCCTGGTCGTTGAGCAGCGACGTGTAGGGTTCCTTGTCGAAAACGTGCCATGCGACGTAATCGATCGGGATGCGCGGCAGTCCGACTTCCGGCAACGGCGTCTGCGCGCAATACTTGATGAAGTTGTAGACGATTGGCCGCTCGGCCGGCGCCGCGCGAAATCCGCGGCCGGCGAAATCCGACGGCGCGGGGCCGCCGAATTTCGCGCGCGGGTTGGCGCGCTTCATTCCGATGACCGCGCGGCGGATGACTTCGAAGTACTGGTCCAGCGTGCCCCGGAACATGCTGGTGTCCGGCTCGTCCCAGACCTGGTAGCGGACGTTGAGCTTCATCTCGTTGTCGAAGAGGTTCACCGTCTCACGGACGAACCGCTCCCAATCATCGAGGTCCCGCGGCGGGATTCCGTCGCCCGGATCGCCGTACCAATACGACGTGCCGAGCGTGAGATTAATCTCGCCGCCGCTGTCACTGATGCGCTTCATCCACTCGATGTTGTTGTTCCAGCCGGTTGTGGGGTCGTCGAGGTAGGACTGCATGTTGCGGAACGACCGGCCGTATTTGACGTAGTGGTCGTAGTTCCAGTTGGCGACGTAGAACGATCCGGGGCGCTGGTCGGTGAAAAATTTCTCGAGTGGGTAGCCGAGCGGCTTGACGTTGACGGCGCTGCCGGCGCGAAAGAGATACGGCACCGGACCGAGGGACTTGTCCGCGCGCACGGTGACGAGCGTCTCGCCGGCGACGGTGTGTCCAAGACAGATTCCCGCGATGAGCGCGGCCACCGCGACGTTGCCCGCCGCGCGCAGCCGGAGCGCGCGGTGCAACCCGCGCGGTGTGCGGGACGGAGTTTCAGACATCTGCGTGTACTCGCCGTGATGCGGACATTGAATCACAACCCGCGTTCGGGTTTATATGGCCGCCAACCGGAGTCCGGACAGATGGGCTTTTACTCCCGCGTCATCTTCCCGCGCCTGATCGATTTTGCGATGTCGAACGACGCGATGCGCGAGGTCCGCACGGCGGTGCTCGCCGACGTCTCGGGCGAGGTGTTCGAGATCGGCTTCGGGACGGGCCTCAACCTGCGGCATTATCCGGCAGGCATCAAGAAAATCACAACGGCGGACGTGAACCCGGCGATGGGAAAGCGCGCGCAACGCCGCATCGACAAATACGGCATCGAGGTCGATTGCCGGACGCTCGACGCGGAATCGCTGCCGCTGGACGACGCGAGCTTCGATTCGGTCGTCTGCACGTGGACGCTGTGCAGCGTCAAGGACCCGATGAAGGCGCTCGGCGAGCTGCGCCGCATCCTGCGCCCGAAGGGCAAGTTCTTCTTCGTCGAGCACGGCCTGGCGGACGATCCCAAGGTGCAAAGGCTGCAGAACCGGCTGACGCCGTGGTGGAAACACATCGGCGACGGCTGCCACCTGAACCGTAACGCGCGCGAAATGATCCGGGACGCGCACTTCACGTTTACAAGACTCGACACGTATTACATGAAAGACGCCCCGCGCTTCGCGGGCTACCTCTACCAGGGCGTGGCTACCAAAGCGTAGGATTTCGCCGCCTCACCCATCGTGATCGTTATCCTTATCGTCATCGTAATCGGCCCTTCAACTTCGCCCACCGTGTCATGGCGAGGAGTCACGCCATCGGCGTGACGACGAAGCAATCTCCACCACCGGAAGCGTCACGCGGAAATAGACGAGCCCTCTCCGCCGTTGCATTTTCACGCGCTTTGACGGACAATGTGAGCGGAGGTTCGCAATCGCCATGCGATGGATTGCCGCGATGTTGGTGTGCACCGTCGCGCCCGCCTTCGCGGACGCCCCCGGCAAGAGCCGCGCGCCCAAACACCCCGAACCCGGCACGTTCACGTTCGTCCGCGTCGAATACGACAGCATCGGCGGCTACGGCGAATCCTGGTACAACTACGACGGCCGCACCTGGCGGCGCTGGGAAACCGACTACCCGGAGGCCGAAGAAAATTTCCTGCTGCGCATCGGCGAGCTATCGACGATCAAGGTCAACCCGCGCCCGATCGCGCTGCGGCTCACCGACGCGCGCCTGGGCGATTACCCCTTCATCTACATGTGCGACCCCGGCTGGATGGACCTGCGCAAGGACGAGGTTGCCGCGCTGCGGAAATACCTGCTGAACGGCGGGTTCCTGTGGGTCGATGATTTCTGGGGCCAGGCCGAGTGGATCAACCTCGAGCAGCAGATGGACCGCGTGTTCCCCGAGCTGCACTGGGTGGACATCCCCAAGAGCCACGCCATCCTGCATCTCGTCTTCCCGCTCGACGAACCGCCGCAAATCCCCGCGAAAATTTTCTGGGATTCCTTCGGCACCACCTATGACGACCCGCAGGGCCACCGCGAACCCGTCGGCGGCATCGCGGGCGTCCAACAAATGCACTTCAAAGGCCTCTTCGCCGAGGACGGCCGCCTGCTCGCCGTCGCGACCCACAACTGCGACGTGGGCGACGGCTGGGAACGCGAAACCGAAAACGAAGACTATTTCAAGATCTTCTCCACCAAGGCCTACGCGCTCAGCATCAACATCATCACCTACGCGCTGACGCATTGAGCGCGGTGTAAAAATTCGTACCCTCGCGTTCGGTTGAACTTCCGCAGGCAAGATGCCTGCGCCACCAGCCCGTGTGGTCGCTATGCCTGCGCCAGCAGCCCGTGTCGTCGGCGCGCCTGCGCCATCAGTCCGCGCGCCTGCGACTCCAACACGCGGGACCCGCCTGCGCCACCGGCCCGTGCGAGCGGAGTGCCTGCGCGACCCACCGATGCGGGCCGGACGCGTGCGCCGCGCGGCCACGGGGTTATCGGTGTTTATCAGAATCTATCGGTGGTTAATACAGGCTTAGCTGTTGAACTTCCCGCCGGAGTCGGCGAGTTTCTTGAGTAACGGCGCGGGTTCCCAGCGGTCGTCGTCCGGGTATTGCTTGCGGGCCTCGTCGTTGAACACGCGGACGCGATCGTAGACCTTCTTGAGGCCGACGGTGTCGGCGTAGCACATCGGGCCGCCGCGGAAGACGGGGAATCCGTAGCCGTAGATGTAGATGACGTCGATGTCGCTGGCGCGCTGCGCGATGCCTTCCTCGAGGATCTTCGCGCCCTCGTTCACGAGGGCGTAAATCGTGCGTTCGATGATCTCCTCGTCGGAAATCTTGCGGCGCTCGATGCCGAGTTCTTTGGACGTCTCGACGATGATCTTCTCGATCTCCGGGTCGGGCTGCGGCGTGCGGTCGCCCGGCGCGTATTTGTAGTACCCCGCGCCGGTCTTCTGGCCGTACCGGCCCATCTCGCAGATCCTGTCCGCGACGGTGCCGCCGTATCGTTTGCCGGCGGGTTTGCCGTGGCGTTTGCGGATGCGCCAGCTCACGTCGAGCCCGGCGAGGTCACCCATGGCCATCGGGCCCATCGCCATGCCCCACTTGTAGAGCGCGGCGTCCACCTGCTGCGGCAGCGCGCCCTCTTCGAGCAGGAACCCGGCCTCGCTGGCGTACTTGTGCACCATGCGGTTGCCGACGAAGCCGTCGCACACGCCGACGACGACCGGCACCTTGCTCATGCGTTTCGCGAGCGCCATCGTCGCCGCGAGCGCCTCGAAGCTGGTCTTCGTGCCGCGCACGACCTCGAGCAGCTTCATCACGTTCGCCGGGCTGAAGAAGTGCGTGCCGATCACGGCCTCGGGCCGCTTGGTGACGGACGCGATCTCGTTCACGTCCAATGTGGACGTGTTCGTCGCAAGTACGGCGCCGGGTTTCGCGACCGCGTCGAGCTTCTTGAATACGTCCTTCTTGATGTCCATCTCCTCGAACACGGCCTCGATGATGAAGTCCGCGTCCTTGAAGTCGTCGTAGCTGAGCGTCGGCTTGATGAGCGCCATCCGCTTGTCCATCTCCGCCTGCGTCATCCGGCCCTTCTGCACGGTGGACGCGTAGTTCTTGCGGATGATGTCCATGCCGCGGTCCAGCGCTTCCTGATTCACCTCGAAAATGGTCGTGGACACGCCCGCGTTCGCGAAGTTCATCGCGATGCCGCCGCCCATCGTCCCCGCGCCCAATACCGCGCCGAGTTTCACGTCCATCGTCGCGACGTCTTTGGGCATGTCGTCGATCTTCGTCGCAGCGCGTTCCGCGAAGAAGATGTGGCGCTGTGCCGTGGACTGGTCAGAGGTGATCAGCTCGCCGAACAGTTCACGCTCTTTCTTCATCCCCTCGTCGAACGGCAGCGTGCACGCCGCCTCGACCGCGTCCACGCACCGCTGCGGCGCGATGAACCCGCGCTTGCTCTTGTTCAGTTCCTTGCGCGCGGCGACGAACACGGCGGAGTCGACGCCCTGCACCTTCTCGTCCATGTCGCGCACCTTGCGCAACGGCGCCTTCACGGCGACCATCTTCTCGGCGAACCCGATCGCGCCCGCCTTGATGTCGCCGTCCACGATCGCGTCCACCAGCCCGCACGATTTCGCCTCGGCCGCGGAGATGTGGCGGCCGCTCGTGATCATTTCGAGCGCCTTCTCGACACCCGCGATGCGCGGCAGCCGCTGCGTGCCGCCCGCGCCGGGCAGCAGCCCCAGCAGCACTTCGGGTAGTCCGCACTTCGCCGACGCCACCGCGACGCGGTAGTGGCACGCGAGCGCGACTTCGAGCCCGCCGCCCAGCGCCGTCCCGTGAATCGCGGCCACGACCGGTTTCGGGCAGCCTTCGATCTGGTCCAGCACCACGTGCAGCCACGGCTCTTGCGGGGGCTTGCCGAACTCGGTGATGTCGGCGCCGGCGATGAACGTCCGGCCCGCGCACATCAGCACGACCGCGCGCGCGGACGCGTCGGCGCCGGCCTTCTGGAAGCAGTCATACAGCCCCTGCCGCACCGCGAGGCTCAATGCGTTCACCGGCGGACTGTCCACCGTTATGATCGCCACGTCGCCGTCCTTGGATAGAGTCACCACGTCGCCCATGAACACTCCTCTCACGATTCGTTGGAAGGAAAGGCCCACGCCGGGGGGCCAAAGGTTGAACTGGGAGAGTACCGAACGGCCGGATGACCGGTCAAACCCGTGAATAGACAGGATGGACAGGATTTAGCAGGATTTACCCTCGTTGCCATCTATTGAACATCTTGTG
>CAYPNI010000014.1:0-525 GCA_964411925.1 uncultured Nitrospirales bacterium | reverse complement strand
GGCCAAAGGTTGAAGCGGCAGACTACCGAACGACTGGACGACCGGTCAAACCCGTGAATGGACAGGATTTAGCAGGATTTACCCTCGTTGCCATCTATTGAACATCTTGTGAATCGTGTCAATCCTGTCCACCGATTCAGACCACCATCGATCCAATTGCCGCCGTGATAGGATTCGATTATGACCACCGAATCCTCCCGCACGGGCCGGGGCCGCGGCTGCCTTGGTTGCGTCTCCGTCGTCGTTATCCTCGCGATCCTGCTAGGCATCGCGTTCACGCTCTGGCGGCGTACCGAAGAAGATGGCCTGCGCCAACGTTTCGCCGAGCGCGGATTGCCCACGTCGCTCCTGGAACTCGACGCTTGGTACGAAGATGTCCCCGCCGATCAAAACGCCGCGCTAGGATTCGTCGTAGCGGCGGACGCGATGATCGTCGGACCCGTGGACAAACCACTCCCGATATTCGCTTCCAATGTGGCGGCGGAAGCGCCATTCCCGATGGACGACGCGACGATCATCGCCGTG
>CAYPNI010000013.1:8552-52732 GCA_964411925.1 uncultured Nitrospirales bacterium | reverse complement strand
TCGAGGAGCCGCCCGCGCACGCCGTTTTCGTCCTCGCGACGACCGAGGCGCACAAGATTCCGGCGACAATCATTTCGCGCTGCCAGCGCTTCGATTTTCGGCGCGTCGGCGTCAGCGAACTCGTCGCGCTTCTTCGGCGCATCGTCGAGGCCGAAGGCCGGACCGCGTCCGACGAGGCGCTGCACGCGATCGCGCGCGCGGCGGACGGCGGAGTGCGCGATGCGGAGAGCATCCTTGATCAACTGTTCTCCTACTGCGACGGCGAGATTTCGTATCGCGATGTGAACGACGTCCTGGGCCTGGTGGACTGGAACACGCTGCACGAGGTCTGCGATGCGCTCGGCGCGGGCGACGTCGGGCGGCTGTTGCACGTGGTGGACGATGTCGCTGCGAAGGGAAACGATCTCGCGCAGTTTGCCGAGGAAGTGCTGCGCTACTTCCGGAATCTGCTTGTCGTCCGCGCGGGCGGCCCGGACGACCTGCTCGCGCTGCCGGAGGATGAGATCGCTGCGCTGCGCGATCGCGCCAGACGATTCACGCTCGTGCAACTCATCCGGCTGGTCGAACAGTTCGCGGACATGGCCAAGGGGGGAGAAAGCCAGCTCGCGCAACGGACGGCACTCGAAGCGTTATTCATCCGCCTGTCGCGGCGTTCGGTCGATGTATCGCTCGACAGCGTGCTCGAGAAACTCGCGCTGTTGCGCGAGGGCGGCGCGATTCCCGAGACACCGCCGAGCGCGACAGCGGCGCCCAATCTCACCGGTCCCGCCGCGGCAAAATTGCCCGCGCCGAAAAAAAAAAGCGCGCTGACTGAGCCGATCCCTCCGGAGCCGCCTACCGCGGTGCGCCCGGCCCCGCGCGAGCGCCCGCAACCGGCCTCCGCCAGTCCTTCTGCCGAGGCGCAACAGGCCCTGGCGGATCCGCATGTCGCCAAGGTGGTCGAGAAATTCCGGGGAAAAATCGTGGATGTGAAACGCCCCGTGGCCGCAACCAGCGCAAGAACGGAACCCGAGTAACGAGTCACGCCGGCAAAGTTCTGCCGCCGACAGCCGACTCCCGCGACTGAGTCCTGCCGCTGCCAATCTCGGCGTCACGTCACGCCCCGGTGAAGCGGGCTTCCGGCCTGCGGGAGTTCTACCGATCTCGATGACTCGCTGAACCAGGATGAAGCGATCGCTTCTTCGTATACCCCGCTCCTCGCAATGATGGGCGGTGCATTTCAACGGTACGCTGGTCCGGTTTTGTCGCCTTCGCGGCCGCTATGTTAAGGTGAATATGGAGTGGGGAGGGGCGCGACACGCGCGGGGGAGTCATCGTCCGGCCATGAACAGGAACAATGCGTGGGCGTGGTCGCTCATGCTCCTCGCGACCCTGCTCTTCGGGATCGGGCTTGGACTTTCGCTCGGTTACGCGTTCTTCGCGCCCCAGGGGACCGCACCGATAGAGCAGGCGGCCGCGCCGAGCGACGCAGCCGAGCCGCCGATATCGCAACCGGCCAGCCAGCCTCCTCCCAAGTCGAAGCCAGACCCTTCCAAGCCGTCGCCGTCCGCGCCGGCCACGGGCGCTCCGAAGGATGCGTATTGGGCCGCGCGCCATCTCTTCGTGACCGTGAACGGGCAATGGCTCGCGGACGCCGCCGGGCAGATGCTCGCGGAACTGCGGCCGGGCGCCGTGCTGCTCACCGAGAGCAACCTCGGCGGCCGTGCGCAGACGTTCGCGCTGGTGCGCGAGATCAAGAAGACCGTCGGCGTTGGCGACGGCCTGGGCGACGTCCCGTTGATTGCCGTGCAGCAAGAGGGCGGTCCGTACAACCAGCTTGCCGTGGACAACGCGCCAAGCGCGCAGGCCATCGGTCAGAGTGGCGATCCTGAACTCGCGCGCAAGATCGGCCGCGAGTATGCCGAGGCGTGCGTCGGACGTGGAATCGCCGTTGCCTTCGCGCCCGTGCTTGATGTGTTTGAAGTCGGCGCGATCAATCCGGGGTACGCCGCGAGAAGTTTCGGGTCCGACCAGGTGGCCGTCACGACGCTGGGCCTGGCCATGGCGGACGGCCTGCGCCAGGGCGGCGTGCTGCCGGTGGTCAAGCACTTTCCCGGATTCGGCGCGGCCACGTACGGCGCGGACGGCATGCTCGTCGTCCTGAACAAGGATTACGGCGGACTCGCGCGCGTGATGTACCCATTCAACGAGGCGGCGGTCCACGGCGTGCCGGGAATGCTGGTCGCGCACGTGGCCGTGCCCGCGCTCGACCCGGAAAACCCGCGGCGATCCGCCGCGCTCTCGCCCGTGCTGGTGACGGACCTGCTGCGCAATCGCTGGGGTTTCGAGGGCGTGGTGATCGCGGACGATGTCGCGTTCAATTCGATGACGCGCGACATGGGTGCGGAAGCCGCGACTGTGCAGGCATTGGCCGCCGGGTGCGATGCCGTGCTCGTGCTCGACCCGGATCCGAGCCGAATTCGCAGCATCGCGCTGGCCATCTCCGGGGCCGTACTGGATGGAACCCTTTCGCGAGAAAAGCTTGAACAAAGCGTTGCGCGGCTCGAACGCTGGCAAGAGGCGATCGGAAACCTGAACCCGCTCGCGCCCGAACCCGAAGCTGCTACGGTCGCGGAAGCCATCCCGGCCGAACCGATCGCCGTGCCTGCGAACGTGATCGAGCAAGCGGCGACCAGTCCCGAGCCAATCGCGACGCCACCGGCCGAGCCCCAGCCGATTGCGAATCCGCTCGCGCAATCGCCGCCCCCGGCTGCCGAGGAGAAGTCCGATGCTGCGCCGGTGGAAAAAGTCGCCGCGGCGACTCCGGATCCGCCGGTGGAGGCACCGCAGATAACGACGACCGACGCTTCGCGTGAATCGGCGCCGAAGGCGGAAACGCCCGCCGCCGAGTCGAACACGGCGCCGGCCGAAAGCGCACCAATAGCGGTGGAAGTCGCCGCTGCGCCGGAAACGACCTTGGCCGAGTCCGGTGCCGCGCCAGCCGAGGCGAAGCCGGCAACATCCGCGCCGGAGGCGCCCGCGCCGCCGGAAGCGCTGCCTGCCGCTTCCGAGCCCGAGGTGAGCGCGGCGGAATCCAAACCTGTTCCGGCAGATCCGAAGCCTGCTGAAGGGCCGCAGCCGAGCGATCCCGCTCCCGCGCCGGAACCCGCAAAAGCGGAGACTAAAATCGCGAAGGTGGACACGGCTGTGAATCAGACGCCGCCACCCCCGAAAGACGGACCCGCGCCGGCGGCGCAAACCGAAGTGAACCCCACAACGACTCCAGACGAGTCTAATCGCAGTAGCATCGTGCATTCCGTGAAGCAGGGCGAACACCTATCGGGAATCGCGGACGTCTACGGAGTTTCGGTCACCGATCTCGTCCGATGGAATTCGCTCGACAGCGCACAAGTGAAGGCCGGCGCGGAGTTGACCGTGTACCTTCCCGAGCTGACGGGCGCACCGACCGACCCGGTGCCGACGACGTTGCCGCCGAAAACGGAACCAGTGCCACCCGCCGAAGCGGACGTACTGCAAGACGTGGTGGTGCCTTCAGGCAAACTTGTGCACACGGTCGTCGCCGGCGACACGCTCTCATCGATCTCGGAGAAATACCAGGTCGGCATGGCGGACATCACACTGTGGAACGGGCTCGAAGAAGCCGCGCTCAAACCGGGACAACTGCTGACCATCTTCCTCGACGCGGAACCCGCCGGCGCTCCGGACCCCGGCACGCCAGACGATAAACCCGAAGCCCAACCCGCAACCGCCGCCACTGCCGACGCGACCGCGCCGGGCGGCCCGCCGCGCGCGGCGCACTATGCGCCGAAGACAAACACGGCCCAATACGTCGTGAAACCGGGTGACACGTTGATGAAGATCGGCCGCGAATTCAACACATCCACCGACGCGCTCATGAAGCTGAACGACCTCAAGAATGCGAATCAGATCATCGTCGGGCAGAAGCTCAAGGTTCCCGCGCCGAACTGATTGATTCGGGCGTCGTGCGAAGGTATTCTCTGCGCCTCGCACCGGCACGTTTTCCCGGTCTGCTTGCCCCATCGACGCGTTCGGAGGATCTCGCCATGCCCATCGCCGATTTCGGACTCAAAGGACGGGTCGCGCTCGTTACAGGCGCCAGCCGTGGCATCGGCGAAGCGATCGCGCGAAGCCTGGCCGAACAGGGCGCGAATGTCGTCGTGGCGGCGCGCAAACTGGAATCGCTCGAAGGCGTGGCTGCGTCCATCAAGAAGGACTTCGGCGTCAAGTGCGTGCCTGTGGCGTGCCACACCGGCGATCCGAATGCCATCGGCGCATTGTTCGCCAAGGTCGAGTCCGAATTTGGCCGCTGCGACGTGCTGGTGAACAACGCCGCGACGAACCCCTACTTTGGGCCGGCGGTGAACATGGAATTGCCGGCGTTCGACAAGACGTTTGAGGTCAACGTGCGCGGATACTTCGTCATGTCGCAACACGCCGCGCGGATGATGGTGAAACAGGGCAAGGGCTCCATCGTCAATGTTGCGTCCATCGCAGGCATTTCTCCGGGCACGATGCAGTGCGCCTACAGCATGACCAAGGCCGCAGTCATCAATATGACCAAGGCCTTTGCGAAGGAACTCGGATCGAGCAACGTCCGCGTGAACGCGATCTGCCCGGGGGTCGTCGAGACCAAATTCGCGAGCGTGCTGATCAACACGCCGGAGATCTACGACCAGTTCATAACGCAAATCCCGCTTGCGCGGCACGCGCAACCGTCGGAAATGGCCGGGCTCGCGGTCTACCTCGCATCCGACGCGAGCAGCTACACGACAGGGGCGATATTCGTTTCGGACGGCGGGATGACGGCCTGAGCGAATTCGCGGCAATACGAACCGAAGACACACCTGGCGCTCACGAAGTCGTTTCGGATCTCGATCGGGTGCGTCTCGCGAGTCCACCGCAGCGCCGGGACGCAGGAACTCTTTAATGAGACTTTTCGAAGCCGCTTCGGTTCTTTTCGTGGTGAATGATCTGATAAGATCGACGCATCCGGAGCGCCGAAATTCGTGAATCCAAAGGACTGTCCGAAAGCGATCCTCGCGCTCGAAGACGGGCTCGTCTTCGAGGGCCGCAGTGTCGGCGCCGAGGGTGAGGCGACGGGTGAGCTCGTGTTCAACACGTCGATGATGGGTTACCAGGAAATCCTGACGGACCCGTCCTACGCGGGCCAGATTATCACGATGACGTATCCGCTCATCGGCAACTACGGCGTCAACGAGGAAGACGTCGAGTCGCGCCGGCCGTTCTGCCGGGGGTTCGTCATGCGCGAGTGCTGCTTCGAACCGAGCAACTGGCGCGCGACGTCGACGCTGCCCGAGTACCTCGCGAAGAACGGCATCGTGGGGATAGACGGCGTCGACACGCGCAAGATCACGAAGCATTTGCGCGAGTTTGGCGCGAAAAAAGCCGTGATCAGCACGCGTGAGTTCAACCGCACGCGGCTCATCGAGCGGGCCAAGTCCTCGCAGGATATGGCGGGCAGCGATTATGTGCGGGAAGTCACCATCGACGCGCCCTACGAATGGAACGGCGAGGGCAAGTACCACGTTGTCGCGTTCGACTACGGCATCAAGTACAACATTCTACGCCTGCTCGAGGCCCAGGGCTGCAAGGTGACCGTCGTCCCCGCGACCGCCAGCGCGCAGGACGTGCTCGCGTACGAGCCGGATGGCGTCTTTCTCTCCAATGGGCCCGGCGACCCCGCGGCGCTCGACTACATCTATCCGGCGCTGCGCGGCTTGCTGGGCACTGTGCCGATCTTCGGCATTTGTCTCGGGCACCAGGTCCTCGCACACGCGCTCGGCGGCAACACGTACAAGCTCAAGTTCGGCCATCGGGGTGGCAACCAGCCCGTGCTTAACAAGAACACCGGAGCGGTCGAAATCTCCTGTCAGAACCATGGATTCGCCGTCGATCCGAATTCGTTCAGCGACCCGGACGTCGTGATCTCGCACATCAACCTCAACGATCAGTCCGTCGAGGGACTCGAGCACAAGAAGCATCCGGTATTCAGTGTGCAATACCACCCCGAGTCGTCGCCGGGGCCGCACGACAGCCGTTACCTTTTCGCGCGATTCACAGAGATGATGGATCGCGCGCATACGGCCGGCGCCTGATCTCAGTCGTGCGGCATAGCAAAGAATACAAGCGGTTGCTCAAGGGACTTCAGCGGCACCGCGCGCCCGACACCGACGAACCCGGCCCCTGGCGCGAAGACCTGCAAAAGACGGCCCACCTCTTCACCCGCCCCGCCGGTGTAAGTTTCGAACGCGGCAGCATCGACGGTGTGCCGGTCGAGTGGATCGTACCGGAGGCCGCGGCGCGCGACGGCGTGCTGGTGTATATCCACGGCGGCGGCTACTACATGGGGTCGATCGATACGTATTCCCATTTCGTCGCGCGGCTCGCCAAGGCGTCCGGCCTGCGGACTGTCCACCTCGACTATCGTCTCGCGCCCGAGCATCCGTTCCCCATGGGTCTGAACGACGCCGAGGCCGTCGTGCTCCATATGCTTACCGAGCACGCCGCGGAGGTGCCCGTCGTACTCGCGGGTGACTCGGCGGGCGGCGGACTCGCGCTCGCGACGCTGATCGCGCTTCGCGATGCCGGCCATCCGCTCCCGGCGGCGGCGGCACTGGTGTCGCCCTGGACGGACCTCACGCTTTCGGGCGAGTCGTTCAAAAAGAATCAGGCGACCGATCCCGTGATTCGGGCAGATCGGTCAAAAAAAGTCGCCGGATGGTACGCCGACGGCACCGCGCTGGATCACCCGCTGGTCTCGCCGCTCTTCGCCAATCTCTCGTCACTGCCTCCGCTGTTGATTCTCGCGGGGAATGAAGAAGTACTGCTCGATGACTCGACCCGCCTCGCCGAGCGGGCCCGGTTGCAGGGCGTCCGTGTGACGCTCGAGGTGTCCGAGGGGCTGGTCCACGTGTGGCCGTACTACGCCGAATGGATTCCCGAAGGCGAGGCGTCGCTTGCCCGGATCGCCGAGTTTTTTCGCTCTATCATTGCCCGTGCGGAATCGGGCACCTACGATGCTGGATAGACTTTTCCGTCCTTTACATTTTTCGCGGTTTATATGCTATAACCATTTAGTGGGTGGAAGTATGTCCGGCATCCATTGCATTTGCCGTGGACGTCCTTCGGGGTGGCTGCAATGCCGATGGGAATACACATATTCAAGACGCTGCACGAGGCGGCCAAGGAGGGGGACCTCAAGCGGATTGAGAACCTTCTCCAGAAGAAGAACTTCAACATCGACACGGAAGACGAGTGTCAGACGACCCCCCTCTATTACGCCGCACGGCACGGTCACACAGAAATCGTAAAGCTTCTCCTCGCGTCCGGCGCTGAACCGGATCGCGCGACGCCGCGCGGTGACACGCCCTTGTTCCAGGCGGCGCAGGAAGGTCACACGGCGATCGTGAAACTGCTGCTCGCCGCGGGCGTCAAACCGACGCGGTACAACAAAAAAGGCTCGACACCGTTTCTGGTTGCCGTGCATCGGGGACACGCCGCGATCGTGAAACTGCTCATCGAAAAGGGCGAGCCGTTTGACGAGCCCAACCCAAGCGGATGGACGGCGCTCTTCGCCGCGGTCGAAAAAGGACACCTCGACATTGCGCGCGACCTGATCGCGCGGGGCGCGGACGTCAACCGCGGGGCGAAGGACGGGATTACGCCGCTGATGCTCTCGGTCCAAAAGGGCGACCCGCAAATGAGCAAGATGCTGCTCGACCATGGCGCGAACGTAAACGCGTCGCGCGGCGTGGGCGTGACGCCGCTCGTCATCGCGGCGCTGGAAGGGCGGTACGAATCGGCGCAGCTACTGCTCAAGCACGGCGCGGACCTCAAGACGCTATACAACCACCACATGATTCCCTGGCAGGTGGCGCATTCCAAGGGCCACAACCGGCTTTCGGTATTCCTCAAAGAAGAAACCGAGAAGCTCGATGGCAAGCGCGCGCGCCTGGGGTCCGACGTGATGAACCGCTCCAAGCACTAGCCGCTGCAACGTCAGATATCGTCGAAATTCCCGCCGCGCCCCTTGCCCGCGGCGAACCGCGCCGCGCCAGACACGGCTTCTTCGCGTAGCGCGCGCATACCGCGGCGAGTTTCGTTGCGAATGGCATCGTCCAGTTCGAGCCCGAATTGCTCGTACGCGGAGAGTCGATCCGAATTCATACACACCTGCGGGAAGCGCGCGAGTTGTCCGGCAAGCTCGATGGCAGCGGCGCGCGCCTGCCCGGGAGGGACAACGCGGTTCACCAGGCCCATGGCAAGCGCCTCCTCGGCGCTCACGCCCCGGCCGGTCAAAATCAGGTCCAGTGCGTGGCCGAGCCCGATCAACCGCGGCAGGCGCACCGTCCCGCCATCGATTAGCGGCACGCCCCAGCGGCGGCAGTAGACGCCGAGCACGGCGTCCCGCTCCGCGACGCGCATGTCGCACCACAGGGCAAGTTCCAGCCCGCCCGCGACCGCGTGGCCCGAGATCGCGCCGATGACGGGTTTGCTGAGTAACATGCGCGACGGACCCATCGGCCCGTCGCCTTCGATCGAGACCCGGTTGCCGTCACCGCGCGCGACGGCCTTGAGGTCCGCCCCGGCACAGAATCCGGTCTCTTCGCCGCAGAACACGCCGACCTTGGCATTCGCGTCCGCGTCGAACGCGCGCCACGCGTCCGCGAGTTCGTGCGCCGTTTCGCGGTCGACGCAATTGCGGACCGCTGGACGATTGATGGTGACAATGGTGATGACGCCCTGACGTTCAACTTTGATCGCCATGCCGGGTCCTTTCGCGGGAATAGTCGGTGTGCGTTTGCCGGGCAAGAATGACGCGGCTACCGTTCCGATTCAACCGATGCGGCGTCCGTGCGGTCGAACTTCACTGGAATGCAAAGTGCCGCCGGGGTACACTGGGACCATGCAAGCCACGCGAATCCTCCCGCTCCAGTTGCGCCACGCGGCGGCGCTGCTCATTGTCGCCGCGCTGATCGGTGGCTGTGCGGCCACGGGCGGCGCGCCGCTTATGCACGAGGCGCAGATCATGCCGTCGGATCTCAAACCCGGCGACACCGCGGTGATCACGGTTCGAGTCGAGGACAAATTCGGCGTGGTCAGACATGTCGAGGGCGTGGTCAAGGAGGATCGCACGGTAAAGTTCGATTTCCTGGACAACGGCGTGTCGCCCGACGCCGAAGCCGGCGACCAGATTTGGACCATCCAGGTAGACGTGCCGTTTAACGCGCCCCCCGGCACATTCGAGTTCGAAGTGACCGGGTACGACCAGGCCGATGAAGTCATCGTGATCGACGACGACGAAGGCGAGGCCGCGCCATTGCGGACTTCGTTCAAGCTCGAAATCCGGTATCCGGCGGAGACGCCGGCCGCGGCGGATTCCAACTGACCCACGAAACCGAGGCGCTATGATCGCGCTCCTTCTCGCTGCAACGCTTTCCGCGCCGAACGTGGTGCTGATCTCCGTCGATACGCTGCGCGCAGACCACCTGGGGTTTTACGGACATCCCGTCTCGACCTCCCCGAACCTGGACCGGTTCGCGGCACAATCGCTGGTCTTCGACGATATGGTGTGCGAGGTGCCGCTGACCGGGCCGTCGTTCGCCGCGATGATGACGTCGCTCTTCCCCCGCGCGACCGGCGTTACAAGAAACGGAATCCGCCTGCCCGAAGACGCTCCCACCACAGCAGAGATATTCGCCGGCGCGGGATATGAGACGCTGTGCGTCACGAGCAACTGGACGCTCAAGTCCAAGCTGAGCGGTCTTGACCGCGGATTCGAAACCTACGACGACGGGTTCAAGAAGCGCCGCTGGCTGGTGGTCGCTTCCGAGCGGGACGCGTCGGAGGTCTCCGATCTCGCTCTCGAAGCGCTGTCCGGCCTCGACGGCAGCCGGCCCTTCTTCGCGTGGTTTCACTACTCGGATCCGCACGCCCCCTACAAATTACGGGAAGGATTCGAGGTTTCAACGCCGGACGACTATCCCGGCGATCCGGGGGCGGACGAGAAGGCGCGATACGACTCGGAGATCGCGTATACGGATTTCCAAATCCAGCGGGTGCTCGACGCGCTGCCGGCGCAGAATACGTACATCGTATTTGTCGGCGATCACGGCGAGAGTCTGCGTGAACACGATTATCTCGGCCACGGCCGGCGCGTGTACCAAAACAACCTGCACATTCCGTTCGTCGTCGGCGGACCCAGCGTTGACCCCGGACGAACGGCGGCGCCCGCACGCGGTATTGACGTCGGTCCGACGCTGCTGCGCCTCGCGGGGCTCGCACCGGCCGAAGGGATGGTCGGCCAGGCGTTGGTCAACACGCTGCCCGACGGGGAACGGTTGCGCGTGGTCGAGGCGTACGGCGGCGCGGTGCTCAATCTGCCGGGTGCGCGAGAGATCATGGAAAACCAGGGGCCCGATTTGCAGGCGGCCGTCTTTGAAGGATGGAAACTGATCGAAGGCAAAGGCGACGTCGAACTCTATTACTTGCCCGATGATCCCGGTGAATTGAACAACCTCGCCAATAGCAACCGCGAGCGCGTTGCGCAGCTACGCGAGATCATCGCGTCGTGGGCGCAGACGGTCGAGTCCGTTGCCGGCGATGAAGCCGAGCTGTCCGGTGAGGACGTCGAAGCGCTGCGCAGCCTGGGCTACGTCGACGAATAAGGCGAAGCAGGCGGTCGCGGCGGGATCGCGGATGCGCCCGCGCGATATACTCTGACCACGCTGCATCGCGATCGAGTCGTGGCCGTTCGGACATACGCCGGCCTTGGAGTGTAGCCCCACGTGCCCAGCATGACCGCCAAACCGACCGCCACCGATTCCTGGCGAATGTTCGACCGCATCGCGCCGCGGTACGACCTGCTCAACCGGCTGTTGTCGTTCCGGCGTGACGTGGCCTGGCGGCGCGCCGTGATTCGCGCCTTGCCCGCGCGCGACAACCAGCGCGTGCTCGATCTCGCGACCGGCACCGCAGACGTGCTGCTGGCGGTCTGCCGCGAACGGGGGCGGGTGAAGCGCGCGGTCGGTCTCGATAAATCCGGAGGGATGCTCGCGCTCGGCAAGCGCAAGGCGGAACGCGCGGGGACGGCGGCGGATTTCGTGCACGGCGACGCGGAGGCGCTGTCGTTCGCGGATAGTTCGTTTGACGCGATCACGATCGCTTTCGGCATCCGGAACGTGCCCAACGTGGCCGCGGCGCTGCGCGAGATGCGCCGCACGCTGCGGCCCGGCGGCCGCGCGCTCGTGCTCGAATTCTCGACGCCGTCAAACCCCGTGTTTCGCCGGCTCTATTTCCTCTATTTTCGGCACATCCTGCCGCGGATTGGCGCGCTTGTCTCCGGGGACGCGCAGGCCTATCGCTATCTGAATGAGTCCGCGGAGGCCTTCCCGCATGGCGAGGCGTTTCTCGAACTGATGCGCGCCGCCGGCTTCTCCACTGTGTCTGCGCGGCCGCTCACGTTCGGTATCGCGACGCTTTACCAGGGTGACCGATGAGTATTTCGAGGCGCGGCCGGGGAGCCGATGTGCGCGCGGAACTGCTCGCCGCGGCGGAAGCGCTGCTGAACGAACCCGCGTCTGTGCGCGGACCGTCACGCATCGTGCGGATCGAGCGCGCGGTGCCCGCCGTTGACCTGATCACCCGGCTCGCGGCGCAATCGGCGGACACGAAGTGGTACTGGGCCGCGCGTGACAACGCGTGGGCCGTCGCGGGCGCGGGGATCGCGTGGCGGTGTGTGGCGAATGGCGCCGGCGCCATGGACACGCTCACGCTGGGCGTGGTCGCGCTGCTGAGCGAATCCTCGGCGCGCGTACGCGTGTACGGCGGACTCCGGTTCGACGCGGACCGCGCGGTCGGCGCCGCCTGGCAGCCGTTCGCGGCGGCGCAGTTTTTCGTTCCCCGGCTGGAATTGCGCCGCGAGGGCGAACGGTTCACGCTTTCGTGTCAATTGCTGCTCCCGGACGATGCCGCCAACCGCGATCGCGCCGACGAACTGCGAGCGCTGATGACGGCAGACGACGAACCCGACGCAGACGCGGCGTTTGACGCGGCCATCCTCGCGCGCGCGGACACGCCGAACCGTGTTACGTGGAATGAAAACGTCGCCGCATGTCTGGGCGCGTTCGAGCGCGGTGAGGCCGAGAAAATCGTTCTTGCGCGTCAGTCCGACTTTCACGCGGACGAGATCGTGCGTCCGTTCGCGCTGCTGCGCGCGATCGGCCTGGGCACGCCGAACTCGTTTCACTACTGTTTTCAACCCGCGGACGGCCTCGCGTTCGTCGGCGCCTCCCCGGAACGCCTGTACCGCCGAATCGACGAGCGCGTCGAGACCGAGGCGCTCGCGGGCACGCGTCCGCGCGGCGCGACGCCGGAGGACGACGCCCGGCTCGGCGCCGAACTGCTCGCGAGCGACAAGGAGCAACGGGAACACGCGCACGTCTCGCGGAGCATCGGCGGCGTGCTGCGCGAGCTCTGCACGAACATTGAGCAGGGCGCGCCCGCGCTGCTGCGGCTCGGACACTACCAACACCTGCTGACGCCGCTACACGCCGAGTTGCGCGCGGGGGTGGACGACGGCGCCCTGCTGAGCGGGTTGCACCCGACGCCCGCAGTCGGCGGCGTGCCGCGCGCGACGGCTATCGCGCGGATCCGCGAACTCGAGGGCTTCGACCGCGGCTGGTACACCGGGCCAATCGGCTGGATCGGCCGCGATGGCGCGGAATTCGCCGTGGCGATCCGATCCGCGCTCGTGCACGGGCCGACGATCTCGGTTTATACCGGCGCGGGCATCGTCCCCGGATCCGACCCGGACGCCGAGTGGCGCGAACTCGAGAACAAGCTCGCGGACTTTCGCACGGTGCTCGATGGCGCTACCGCCGATACCCCGGCCAACGCCGGCACGCTCCGGCGCTGACGACACCGGACGCGCATGATCCGAGACGCGCCGAACATCAACTACCTGTTCGCCGGGCTCCTCGTCGAGGAACTAGTCCGCCACGGCGTCGAGTGGTTCGTCATTTCGCCGGGGTCACGGTCCGCGCCGCTGGCGTGGACGGCTGCGTCCCACCCGCGCGCGAAGACGGTCGTCCACTTCGACGAGCGCGGCGCGGCGTTCCACGCGCTCGGCATCGCAAAGGCGACGCTCAAGCCGGCTGCGTTCATCTGCACCTCCGGCACCGCCACCGCGAACGCGCTGCCGGCCGCCATCGAGGCTTCGTACTCCGGCATCCCGCTCATTTTGATCACGGCGGACCGCCCGGAGCGCCTGCAAGGCTCCGGTGCGAACCAGACCATCAACCAGCACGGCCTCTACCGCGAGTTCGTCCGCGACGAAAAGAACTTCGCCGTGGATGCGGACGATTTCGACGCGGCGGCTGTCCTGGCTGCGATCGATGAGGCGCTCTACAGCGCAACCGCCGCGTGGCCCGGTCCTGTCCACCTGAATTGCCAGTTCGACGAGCCATTGGCGCCGGTCGCTGCGTCAACCGGCGTCAGCGATGCGCTGTGGTCCCAGGTTTCATCCTGGGTCGACCGCGCTTCGCCATTTACCGAGAGCCGCACAGTCAGCGCGAACGACAGCAGAGAAGCGCTTTCACGTCTGGCGGATCTCGTCGCGCGGCGCGAGCCAGGATTGATCATAGTCGGTCAGCTTTCCGGCCCGAAAGAGCGGGACGAGGTGTATACACTGCTTCAAGACTTGGAGTGGCCGTACATCGCGGACATCACGTCCGGGCTGCGCCTCGGCTCGCCGCTTCCCTGGGCATTGTCCTTCGCAAACCACTACGCCACGGATGCGTTTGGCCAGACAAGAACGCTGATTCATCTCGGCGGACCGGTCACGTCGCGCCGGTTGCTCGACCCAATGTCGAACTTCGACACGTCGGACCGCCGGCGTGAGTTCATTCGTGTCTCGGCCAACCCAGCTCGACTCGATCCGTATTCCAATCTCACGCTCCGTGTACACGCGACGCCGGCGGCGCTGTCCGAAACCCTGTCCGTCGCAGCGAAATCATCCAGTCGGACTCAATCGATCTCCGATCGCGATCGGCGCATCTACGATTTGCTCTGCGACTCTTTCGCGCCGGGAGACCGTGTAACGGAGATTGGCGTAACTCTCGCCCTCACGTTCGAGCCGCCGCGCCGCGCCGCGCTCTTCGCTGGCAACAGCATGCCCATCCGCGATCTGGACGCCTATGGCGTATTCAATCTCAATCACGCCACGTGGGTGGTCGCGAATCGCGGCGCGAGCGGCATCGATGGGAATATCGCCACTGCGGCGGGACACGTGCGGGCCACGGGTGAGCCCTTGATCGCGTTGCTGGGCGACCTCGCCGTGATGCACGATCTCAATTCACTCGCGCTGCTACGCGAATTGCCGGCTCCGCTCGTTATCGTGGCGCTGAACAACGACGGCGGCGGAATATTCAGTTTCCTGCCAATTGGGACGCACGCCGAACACTTCGAACGGTTATTCGGCACGCCGCACGGATTCGGGTTTTCGAAGGCCGCCGAAATGTTCGGGCTCGACTATTCCTGCCCTGAAACGAACATGGAAATCGACGTATGCGCTCGCGAGGCGATCGACAGGAACCGATCGTGCATCATCGAGGTCCGAACCGATCGCGCAGAGAACCTGCGCCTGCACCGCGAACTCGACGCAAGAATCCGTGCCGCACTTGCCTCCCCCGCTTCGCCGCCAAGTTGAACTTGGCGGCGAAGTGGGGGAGGATGCCCGAAAGGAGCCCTAGAATGAAGACCGTCAAGGTGGATTTTCGCGACAACATCGCCGTCGTCGAACTGAACCGGCCGAAGGCGCACGCGCTCAACCGCGCGCTGGTGACGGAGTTGCAAGAGACCTTCGTCGAGCTCGGCGAGGCGAAGCACGTCGAGGGCGCGATCCTCACGGCGCAGGGCAACATCTTCTGCGCCGGGCTCGACCTGATCGAGCTTTACAGCTACGACGAAGACGGCATCGCCGACTTCTGGGAACGGTTCGGACGCATGGTCCGCGACTTGATCAAGTTTCCCAAGCCGCTCGTCGGCGCGATCAACGGCCACGCTCCCGCGGGCGGCTGCGTGCTCGCGATGTGTTGCGACTACCGGTTCATGGCCGAGGGCCAGGGCCGCATCGGCCTCAACGAAGTCGCCGTCGGCGTCGTGTTCCCCACGCCGGTCATCGAACTCGCGCGCCACGTCCTCGGCGACACGCGCGCGTCCGACATGATTTTCCACGGCGCGCTGCTGTTCCCCGAGCAGGCGGGCGCGTTCGGCGCGGTGCATGCGACCGTACCGCCGGAACACCTCATGGAAACTGCCGAGCAAAAATTACAGAGCTGGCTCGCACTGCCGCAGGTCCCCTGGCGAGAGGCCAAGGCCGTCCTGCGCGCGCCACTGCTCGAGGCGATAAACGTCGAATTCTCCGACGGTTACGGCGCGACGATCCGACACTGGTGGTCCGACGAGAGCCGCGCGACCGTCGCAAAGATGATCCAGCGCCTCAAGGCGAAGGCGTAAATCGGTCGCGTAGCCGCAACTTGGAAGCGGGACGCTAAAGGCACTTGCGATGGCTAATTTCGAATTGACTATTCATGCCGAGAAAGTCGCAGTGGAGCGCTGTATCGATCCCGTCTGGATCGAACGCACAATTTCCAAACCGGAACTGCGACTACCCGATCCGGATGACCCCGCTCTGGTTCGACTTTATCGAAGGATCGAGGAACGACAGAATCGCGTACTTCGCGTGGTCGTGAATCCCTCCGTTGACCCAATCCGCGTGATCAGCGTATTCTTTGATCGGAGCATGAGAGACGGACTATGAAACTTCATGTCGATCGAGACGCCGACGCGCTCTACCTGCGTCTGGACGACTCCAAAATAGTCGATTCCGACGAGGTCTCTCCGGGAATCGTCCTCGACTACAACGACAAGGACCAAGTCGTGGGGATCGAGATCTTGGGGGTTTCCGGCCGCGCGCCGGACTTGGATACTGATACGCTCGTATTTGAGACCACTCGAGGGCGATCCACTTAGTCGGCAACGGTATCGTTTCGGCGTCCGCCCATCGCACTAGCAGCTAGCGTACGCCATATGCGGCGTGTTGAACGCGAATCCCACACCGCCACGCGCATCGATACAAATGACACCGCCGTGCCCGCCCACGCGCTCGGCAAGGTCGCGAACCGCGGCATCGCACGCGGCCTGCGCGTCCATCCCGGCTTTCACGTACTCCAGCACCGTCCGCGCCATCATCACTTGCATGAGTTTCTCGCCTTCGCCGGTCGCTGAAACGCCGCCGACGCCGTCCTGAGCGATCGCGCCGCAGCCGATGAGCGGTGAATCGCCGACACGTCCGGGGATTTTCACTTTGATCCCGCCGGTGGAGGTCGCCGCGGCGACATGACCCGCATCGTCCAGCGCGACCGCCCCCACGGTACCCGTGCTGGTCACGGGGCCCGAGAGCGTGGATGCAAGGTCTGCGTCGGGCACGTGCGGGAACCCCTGCTCTCGCGCGAATAGCGTCGCGCCCCCGCCGACGAGCAGGCAGTGCGTCGTCGCGTCCATCACGCGGCGCGCGACGCGGATCGGGTTTGCAACATTGCGAATCGCGGCAACGGCGCCGAACCGCAGCGTCGCGCCGTCCACGAGAATCGCATCCATCTCGACCTCGCCCGCCGAATTCGGATACGAGCCGTGGCCCGCGTCGAAAATAGGGTCGTCCTCGAGCAGCGCGACGACACGCTCGACAACGTCGAGCGCGGGCAGACCGCGCCGCAGCAACGATTCCCCCGCGTCGCAAGCCCGCCGGACGCCCTCGCGCGCGGCGTCAACCCGCCCCGCTGCGAAGACCCCTGCCCCGCCGTGAACGATAACTTGTGTCATTCGCCCCGTTCGCGCGTAACACCACGATACGCAGCCGGGTAGACCCGGAAACGGACGCGGGATGCGCCCGAATTCAGCCGTGTAGCGGGGTATTCTGCCTCAAATCGGGCAGGCCAATCCTGCGGGTCGTCGGCGCGGGATTCCTTTGAAAATAACGGGGTTGGATGCTACTCTCTCCGTTCCGGATCGACGCGAATTGGTGGCATTGTGCTTGCTCGCGGAACGCCGAGGGCGAACGCGTCGAGACGGGACGACCAGACACGGACGCGCGGCCGGGACGACCCTTAGCAGCCCGCCGCGAGCAGGCGCCAGCCGATTCCGTGGGATTGCCGAGAGGGATGAGGGACCATGATTAAGGCCGAAGGACTTTCCATGCGCTACGGCCCTGTCGTCGCGCTCAACGACGTATCGTTCGACGTTGCGCAGGGCGAGATCGTCGCGCTGCTCGGGCCGAACGGGGCCGGCAAATCGACGACGATGAAAATCCTCACGACGTACCTGCACCCCACGGCGGGCACGGCGAAGGTCAACGAATTTGACGTCCTGAAGAACCCGATCGAAGCGCGGGCGCAGATCGGCTATCTGCCGGAGACGCTGCCGCTGTACATGGACATGGAAGTGCGCAGCTACCTGACGTTCGTCGGCAAGGCGCGGGGGCTGGGCGGCGCGAAACTCAAGGAGCGCATGGATCTCGTCGTGCAGGAAACGGGCCTGCAGCCGATGTTCCGCAAGCTCGTGCGCGACCTCTCCAAAGGATACAAACAGCGCACGGCGCTCGCGCAAGCGCTGATTCACGATCCGTCCG
The DNA here is from genome assembly GCA_964411925.1 of uncultured Nitrospirales bacterium. Classification (GTDB taxonomy): domain Bacteria; phylum Hydrogenedentota; class Hydrogenedentia; order Hydrogenedentales; genus VFKU01. Next base: position 35,004 of record CAYPNI010000013.1, on the reverse strand, counting down.
TGGTCATCCTGGACGAACCCACGTCCGGTCTGGACCCGCACCAGATCGTCGAGATCCGGCAACTGGTCCGCAAACTCGCCAAGGGCAAGACGGTGCTGCTCTCGACGCACATCCTGCAGGAGGTCGAGGCCTCGGCCGACCGCGTGGTCATCATCAGCCAGGGCCGGATCGTGGGCGACGGCACCGTTGAGCAGCTTCGCCAGCGCGCAAAGAAGCACGAGCGTGTGCGCATTTCGGTCCAGGGAGACGCGGCATCCATCCAGCGCGAGCTCTCGGCACTCTCCGGCGCGACGAACGTCGAGCGGCGCGGCGACAACAACGGTTTCGCGCAGTTCGTCGTGTTCGCGAAGCCGGGCACGCACCTCTGGCAGGAGGTGAGCGCGCTGGCGCGGACGAAGAACTGGCCGCTACGCGAATTGTACGACCAGCCGCTGAGCCTGGAGGAAACGTTCTTGACGCTGACCGAGGGCGCCTCTGAAGTCATCGGGAAGGGAGGCGCGGTATGAGCAATGCCCTCACCATCATGCGGCGCGAACTCGCCGCGTATTTCACCTCGCCCATCGGCTACATCTTCATGATCGTCTTTGTGACGATCAGCGTGGGCCTGTTCATCACGTCGTTCTTTACGTTCCCCGTTGCGGACATGCGGCCGTTCTTCGCCAACCTGCCAATCATGTTCTGCGTGTTTATTCCCGCGGTCACGATGCGCATCTGGGCGGAGGAGCGCAAGGAAAACACATGGGAGATGCTGCTCACCTTCCCGATGAAGGCGTGGCAGCTCGTCCTCGGCAAATTCCTTGCCACGGTCGTCTTTCTCGCGCTCACGCTGTGCACAACGGTGACCGTACCGGTGATGCTGTTCAGCCTGGGCAATCCGGACGTTGGCGTAATCATCACGGCGTATTTCGGCACGGTGCTGCTCGGCGCGTTCTTTCTATCGATCGGCATTTTCTTCTCCGGCTTTTTCAAGGACCAGATCCTGGCGTTCGTGGTCACCCTGTTGACGTGCTTCGCCATCTTCTTGCTCGGCACCAACTTCATCGCGGCCTATATCGACGATTACGTGTCCGGCCTGGGCGGCCTGCTCGCGCGCCTCGTCGGGCTCTCCGATCACTTCGGCGCGTTCGCGCGCGGCGTCATCGAGATCGCCGACATCGTCTATTTCGTCGCGTGGACGGCCATCTTCCTGCTGCTGAATGTGCTCTACATCGAAGGCCGCGGCCGCACCGGTGCGCGGATGATGTTCGCTGGCACAACGGCTGTCTGCCTCGGCATCGGCTTCTTCGGCAATTGGCTGATGAGCGATATCAGCCTCGGCCGGGTGGACGCGACCGAAGGCAAGATTTACACCGTGTCCGATGCGTCCGCCCGCATTCTCTCCGCAGTGGACACGCCTGTGCAGGTGAAGCTCTACATCACGCCGCGGGGCGAAATGCCGACGGGACTCACGACTCTCGAACGCGACATCACGGACAAGCTCGACGACCTGAAGACCGCCTCGGGCGGCAAGCTGCAGTACGAGATCATCAACCTGCGGGTCGAGGAGGCCATCGCGGACGTCCAACAGGAAGGCGCCGAGGAGGAACCGGTGGACGCCGAAGCCGCGCTCGAAAAGCGGCTGCTCGACAAGGGCGTCAAACCCTTCGCGGTTGACGCGATGAGCCAGAACCAAATTACGAGCAAGCTCATCTATTCGAGCATCGGCATCGGCTACAAGGACAAGAACGAGGAAATCCTGCCGCAGATCATGCCGCAGAGCCTTCCGGAACTCGAGTACCGCCTGGTCAGCACGGTCTTCAAGCTCACGCGCAAGGACAAGCCCGTCGTCGCGCTGGTCGCGCCGAAGGAGGCGATCAACGTTCCGGCGGAATTGCGCCGGCTGTACGAACAGATGGGCCAGCAAGTGCCCGAATCGGACGACCCCTACGAGTTTCTCGATCGCATCCTCGATCTAGAGCAATACGACGTGCGCCGCGTTGACATGACGCAGGACAGTCCGCTGCCGGACGATTACCAGACGCTGGTCGTCGTCAACCCGCGCTCGTTCAACGAGCGCCAGCGCTGGGAAATCAACCGCGCGCTGCGCTCGGGCAAATCGGTCGTGATGGCCGTGCAGACGTACGAATGGAACTATGACTCCACCGCGCGCGGTATCAGCGTCACGTCGCGCGAGGAGACTCCGCAGGTCAACGAACTGCTCGAACTGTACGGGATTAAGGTCAGCCAGGACATTCTGATGGACGTGAACCACGTGCCGATGACGGTCCAGACGAGCGCGAACCCTCTCGCGGGCATGCTCGGCATGGGCCAGCGGGTGAACCTCCCGATTCAGATGCTGGTCAACAACGGCACGATGGACCAGGAGACGTCGATCACCAGCCGGCTCTCGGCGATTTTCTACCTCTGGGGCACCGCGCTCGAACTGAACCGCGACAAACTCACGCAGCTCGGCCTCGACGCCCGCGAATTGATGTGGACGACGGACAACGCGTGGACCTGGCCCAAGGAGCAGCAGCTTACGTCGGCGGCGTTCGAGCCGCCGGCCAGTCCCGACGGCCGCTTGCCGCTGATGGCGATGGTCAGCGGGCAATTCCCGGACGCTTTCGAGGGCAAGGACCGCCCCGCGTGGCCCGTCGCAGAGCCGCAGCCCGGACAGTTCCCCCCGCCTCCGCCGCCCGCGGAGGACGGCCCCGCACCCGAGATCACGCCGGCGCCCGGCAAGCTCGTGCTCATCGGCTGTTCGGAAATGTTCCGGCGCGATTTCCTGCAGGCGAGTCCGGCCAATCTCGATTTGTTCATGAACAGCGTCGACGCGATTACGCTCGGCGACGACCTCGTCAATGTGCGCGGGAAGAAACCGGTGGATCGCATCATCGAGGCGCCGAAGGCGAACCAGCGCCAATTCTGGAAGGTAATCAATTACGGCCTGTCGAGCGCGCTCATCGCGCTCGTCGGCATTGGGACGGCCGTGGCGCGGCGCCGTTCGCGCGACGCGTACACGATGGCGTATGCCGCGGGCAAGCGCTAGCAGTGGGAGCCTGAATCGATGAAGCCGAAGCAGCTGATAATCCTGGTGGTCGTGCTGGCGGTACTCGCCGGCCTCGTGTTTTTGCGGCAGTCGCAGAACGCGCCCGTCAGCCTCGAGGATCAGTACAGACTCCAGACGCTGATGCCGCAGAACTTCGATGTTGCGGGACTGAGCCGGATCGAGATGTATGCCGGCGCCAAGCCCGATCAGAAGGTCGTACTCGAGCGCGAGGCGAACGGCACGAAGTGGACGATCGCGACCAAGTTCGGAGCGCCGGCGAATCAGGAAAAGATGGACGGGTATCTCAAGACGCTCAAGGAGCTCAAGGGAGAGTTCCGCGCGGAAGTCACCGGGGACGGCCTGAAGGACTTCAACCTCGACGACGCGGGCGGGTTCCACGTCCTTGGATACGCGGCGGGATCCGACGCACCGGCGCTGCACCTCATCAACGGCAAATCGCCCGATTTCGGCCAGGCGTTCGCGCGCACTGCCGACGGGAAAGAAGTCTATGTCATCCCCGTCAGCCTGCGGCGCGAGGCGGGCATCTTTACCGTGGAGATGGGGGACGCACCCGAGGGCACGCACTGGCTCGACAAGACGGTTCTCGAGCTCGACTCCGACAAGGTCAAGGCTGCCGAGCTGACGTATCCGGACAAGGCGATTTCGTTTGAGCTGCAAAAGAAGGAGACGCCGGCTGCAGAGACGGCAACGCCGGAGGAAGAGGCCAACCCTGCGGAGAGCGAACCGGCAGGCGAAGAGTCGCCGGAATCGCCGGCGGACGCGGCACCGGCCGAAACCGTCGAGGAATGGAACTGGGTCGTGACGAAGGGCGGCCCGGGCACGGAATTCCACTCGAACGCGGCCGCAAACCTCGCGCGCCGGCTCGCGCGAATCTCCGCGACGGACGTGGTCGATCCCGCGAAGCGCGCTGACTGGAAACTCGACCCCGCGCAGTACCGCGCGACGGTGACGGTGGAGGGCCGGGAGTCGCCGCTCGTGATCGAGGCGGGCAGGCCCGATGGCGACACGTACGCCTATCTGCAATTGCCTGGATCGGGACGCGACGTGGTCTACAAGGTCAGCGGCTACGACTTCGAACAACTATTTCAGGGCGGTGGCGAATACTTCGAACTGCCCGGCGTGCTCGTCGAGAAGTCCGCGGTCAATTCTATCGAGTACACGCTCGGCGACCGGCATGTCGCGCTCGCGCAGGATGCCGGCAAGTGGATCCTGATGGCGCCGAAGACCGATCTGGCGGCGGAACAGACCGGCATCGACGCGCTGGTGCGCTCGTTGCTCGCGTGGAAGGCCGGCGACTACGCCGACTCGCCGGACGGCAAGGGACTCGACAGTGCGACGGACACGATCACGTTCGCGGGACCGGACGCGACGCACACGATCGCGCTCGGCGCGACCGCGCCCGGCAAGGGACGCTACGCGCGACTCGACGGTGGCGACCAGGTGCTCGTGATGTCCGAGGCGGACGTGGCCGCGATCTTCAAACCCTACGCCCAGCTGTTCAATACGGACATTTTCGATGTCGAGGACATCGCAATTGAAGAGCTCACCGTTACGAAGGGCGAGACTTCGTATCGGCTCGAGCGGACCGGCGACGATACCTGGAACGTGATCCAGGGCGACGCGACGGAAGCGGCGGATGCGGACAAAGTGGCCGATGTGCTCTTCGCGCTGTCGGGACTCCGCGCGCAGGACCTGCATTTTCCCGAAGCGCGCGCACCCGGCGATATCTTCGGCACAATCAACATGAAGCTCGACGACGACTCGGAACTCGGCATGACGGTCGAGCGATCCGCCGAGGGCGCGTTTGCGGTGACCAAGCCCGGCGTGAATGCCGTCTTCGACGTTGCCGCCAACCAGATCGCCAAGATCTTCGCGGAGCCGGCTGAACTCAAGCCCGCGCCGGTAGCGCCGCCGGCCGATGCCGCGCCCGATCCAGCCGAGGACGCGGCGTCCAGCACGCCGGCGGAAACGCCCGCAGCCGCGCCGCCGCAATAATTCGCTTAGTTGGCAGGCACAGAGCGCTTCGTGCTGTATCTCGCGATGCTCTCATCCACGAGTTTCATCGCCATGACTTCGTCACCGACGCCTTCGAGCGCCATGCCGCCGCCGTCCGGCCCTTTGTAATACGAGAAGAAGATCTTGAGAATTTCCAATACGCCGCGAAATTTCTCGTTCATTTCCTCGAGTGTTTTCACATCGCCCATCGGCATTCCCGGGACCACGCCAAACAGTTTGTCGTCCTGCGCCCCGTCGTCATTCACTACGATGACGCCGATCACGCGCACCGGCACAACGCTGCCGCGGGGAAACGCCGGGGACAACGCGATGAGATCGATTGGGTCGCCGTCAGCCTGTTCCGTCCGCGGAACGGATCCGTAATTGCCGACGTAGCCGATGTAGGGCACGACGCGCGGGATGCCGTTTTTCTTGTCCCAGACCATGTTGCCGTCGCTTTTGACCTCCCACTTCTCATTCGTGCCGGACGGAATTTCCACAACGACATTGACCAGACCATCGGAGGTCTTCGCGGGAATGTCGTGCCAGAAATCGAACTCGGCATCGAGAGTCAGCGGGTCCACCTTCGCGATCCCCGGCGCGATCGGCGTCTCGGCGAGCGCCGGCGGCGTTGAAGTGTCTGCGACCGCGCAACACACGGAAACCAGAGACGCACAAAGGAAGAGTAACGGTATGGAGCGGAGCATGAGCCGGGTTCTCCAGATGGCGTTCGGAGGCCGAACGCTAACACGCGGCTGTTAGGAATCGGTGTGGCAGGCGGCCGGTGACGCGCTGTGGATTGAGCGCGGCCCTCAACCTGATTACTATGTGCCCCGATGCGCCGCAACGTATTAATTCTCTTGGGGTTATCGCTGCTGTCCGCGGCGGTCTTCGCGCAGACGCGCAATTTCGAGTTCATCAATTACGACGACCCTGGGAACGTTTCCGCGCGGCCGGAACTCCGCAATGGTTTGACATGGCCTGGCGTGCGCTGGGCGTTCACGACAACTTTCGTCGGTAACTACATCCCGGTCACAGGGCTCACCTTGCTGGCGGATTACTCGCTGCACGGCCTCGACGCGGGCGGCTACCACATCACAAACGTGTTGTTGCACACCCTGAACGGGCTGCTGCTGTTTCTCTTCCTCGCGCGAACGACGGGCGCGCCCTGGCCGAGCGCGGTCGTCGCCGCGTTGTTTCTCGTCCATCCGTTGCGCGTGGAGTCCGTGGCATGGATTTCCGAGCGCAAGGACCTTACCTGCGGCCTGTTTTGGATGCTGACGCTGCATGCTTATGTGCCGTACGCGCGCCGTCCGCGGATCGGCCCTTACGTACTCGTATTTGCCGGTACGTGCCTCGCGCTGCTCTCCAAGCCGATGGCCGTTACGCTGCCGTGCGTGCTGTTTTTGCTCGACTTCTGGCCCCTCGAACGGATGGATTCGGCCAAGGACTGGAGGTCCGCCTCGCGCCTCGTTCTCGAAAAACTACCGCTCGCCGTGCCTGTCATTATTTCGGCCGCGACCACGATCGCGATTCAACAGGAAAGCGGCGCGCTGTCGTCGGTCGATACGCTGCCGGTCGCCGACCGCATCGGCAATGCGTTGCACGCGTACTTCGCATACGTCGCGACTACGCTCGTCCCGCGCAATCTGATTCCGATCTACCCGTTCGACGCATCCGTCGCGTCCCTGGCATCGCCGTCTAACCTCGCCATACTCGCCGCGATCGCCGTATTGACCGTCATGGCGCTGCGATTCGCGCGCCGCGCGCCGTGGTGGCCCGTCGGCTGGTTCTGGTATCTCGGCACGCTGGTGCCCGTCATCGGTTTCGTGCAGGTCGGCGCGCAATCCACAGCCGATCGCTACACCTACCTTCCACAGATCGGCTTGCTGGTCGTGGCTGTGTGGAGCGCGCGGTCACTCGCCGCCCGTGTCCCCGCGGGACGTGTCCTCGCCGCCGCAACCGCCGTTGCAGCGATTGCCGGATACACCCACCTCGCGCATCGTCAGACCGCCCACTGGCGCGACAGCGTGACGCTCTGGTCGTATGCGGTCGGCGTCATGCCTGCGAACGCCATCGCGCAAAGTCTGCTTGGCGCGGCCCTCATCGATGTGAAAGATCCGGCCGCGGCGCGCGAGCACCTCGAAGCGGCGCTGCGCGTTCAGTTGATGCACCGGCCCGCACTCCTCAACCTTGCGAAGCTTGACGTGCAGGACGAAAATTTTGACGCGGCGCTCGCGGGATGCGAAATGCTGATCGGACTGCGTCCGGACGATCCCGCCGCGCATACGACCTGGTCGTCGATCCTTATCCGTCAGCATCGGCCGCAGGAAGCGCTCGACCATATCGGCATCGCGCTCGACGCCGACCCGAACTACGCGGACGCGCTCGTCAATCGTGCGGCGGCGCTCCTGATGCTGGGATGGCCGGAGGACGCGTTCGAGGCGGCCAGCCGCGCCATCCGGCTCGCCCCCGACGACCCCGCAGCGTTCACGAATCTCGCGACGGCGAGTCTCGAAATGGGCCGCGCCGGCGATGCGCGCCGCTATTGTGCGCACGCGCTCACGCTTGACCCGCAGTATGCCCCCGCGCTCACGCTGCAACGGGATTTGGATGCGCTGCCGCAGTGAGCGCGCCAACGCGACTGAACTCGGCTAGACTATCGCGATGCGATTGAAAATCATCCTCGCCGCGGGACTCGTACTCGTCTCGATGGCCATCTACTGGCAAACGCGAGATTTCGGGTTCGTCAATCTCGATGATCCCGCGTATGTCGCCGGCAATCCCGAGGCGCAGCGGGGGTTCTCCGTCGCGAGCGTGCGTTGGGCATTCAGCACGGTCCACCTGGCGAACTACGCGCCGCTCACGTGGTTGACGTTTCTGGCGGATTTCGCGCGCGCCGGCCTCGATCCCGGCGCGTACCACCTCACGAATGCCGTCCTGCACGCGGCCAACGCGGCGCTGTTGTTCCTGGTCCTCGCGCGGCTGACCGCCGCGCCGTGGCCGAGCGCGCTGGTGGCGGCGCTGTTCGCGGTCCACCCGCTGCACGTCGAATCGGTCGCATGGATCTCGAGCCGCAAAGACGTGGTAAGTACGTTTTTCGGACTTGCAGCGATCGGCGCGTACGGCGAGTTCGTGCGCCGGCGTCGAATCGCCTGGTACGCCGCCGTCCTGGCGTTGTTCGTGTGCAGTCTTCTCGCGAAATCGATGTGGGTAACGCTTCCTTGCGTGCTGCTGCTGCTGGATTTCTGGCCATTGCGCCGCGCCGGCTGGATCCGCGCGGACGCGCGCGCGTGGCTGCGGCTCGTCGTCGAAAAATTGCCGATGTTCGCAATCGCCGCGGCGTCTTCCGTTGTCACGATCTACGCGCAGCGCGAAGGCGGAGCAATGCCGGGCGGCGATGTGCTCAACCTCCGCATGCGCGCTGCAAATGCCGTCGTCTCGTACGTCCGCTATCTGCTCGCGACGGTGTGGCCGGTCGATCTAATCCCGTACTACACGCATCCGAAAGACACCGTGCCCGCGTGGACGATTGCCGCGTCTGTGGTGTTGTTGGTTGGGCTCACGGCCCTCGCGTGGCTCCTGCGGCGCCAGCGCCCCTATGTGATCGTCGGTTTGCTCTGGTACGTCGGCACGCTCGTCCCCGTCATCGGCCTGGTGCAAGTCGGCGGCCAGGCCATGGCCGATCGGTATACCTATGTCCCGCTGATTGGCCTCTTCATCGCCGCGGCGTGGGGTCTCGCGGACTTCGTGCGCGTTGTGCCGCGGCTCCGGTTCGCGGCGGCCGCGGCCTGCGCCTGCGCCGTCGCGGCGTTCGGCCTGCTGGCGTACCAACAGACCGCGCGCTGGCGCGACAGTGTCACGCTTTTCGAATACACGCTTTCGGTCGATCCCGAGAACTCGGTGGCGCTGGGAAACCTCGGCGACGCCTATCTCGCTGCGGAACGCTACGACGACGCGGCGGAGATCACCACGCGCGCGCTGACGCTGAAGCCCGGCAACCTGGGAAACTTGCGCAATCTAGCGCTGGCGCTGCGTCGCATGGGTCAGCCCGACCAGGCGGAGTCCGTGCTACGGCGCGCGCTCGAGGTCGACCCGCGCGCGCCACGGACGCAGAACCTGCTCGCGCTGGTGTTGATGGACCGCGGGAGATGGGACGAGGCGCAGCAGGCGCTGGAGGCCGCGTTGGCGATCGACCCGGAAGTGCTGGAGACGCACGTGAACCTCGGCAACCTGCGGCTCCGCCGCGGCGACCTCGGAGGTGCAGCGATCGAGTATCACTACGTTCTCGACCGTCATCCGCGCGATGCGGACGTGCTGAGCAATCTCGGGATCGTCCACCTCATGAATGCGGACTACGCCCAGGCGATTGAGTTTTTTCAGCGCGCGCTGTCCATCGCGCCCCGGGACGCGATGACCCGTACGAACCTCGCGATCGCCCTGTTGGCGGCAAACAAGCCCGACGAGGCTCGGCAGGCCGCCGAAGACGCGCTGCGAGATGACCCGAATTACGCGAAAGCCCGGCTGTTCCTGGAGGACTTGGAACGAATGTCCGCGGAACCGTGATCGCTGCGGGATGAGACAAACTCTGGACCATGTCGCGAGGCGATTAGCGCGAGATCGGAAGCTCCCGTGTGCTGCTCCGCGCGAGGCCGGCCGGCCTCAGACTGTGTCTTCCATTTCGATCGGCTCGACTTTGACACCCTTTGACTCGATCCACGCTAACGCGCGATCCAGCTCGGTGTCGTCCCCGGTCACTTCCAGGGTGACCAACCCGATGTCATCCTTGATCGTCGCTCCCCGTATGTTCGTGACGACCTTGTACTTGTGGCCCATCTCGTATATCACCGGCTCTTTCATCACGTCGCCCAGATAGGTCAGATACACTCGCCGGCGCGCCATTGCCTACTCTCCTTCCGCCCTGCTGGGGAACTGGTCCGTGCATTGTAGCACCACCCGGCGCGGGTCCTTGCGGGTCGTGGCGGCCGACGTGAATCGCCGGACGCCTTTCGTCCGAATCCCGGTCGCGGCATCGTCCAGATCCGGCAATCGCGGGACACGGCGGTCGTTGATCCCGCTTCAACTATCGCCTAGACTGACCGGTGGCTGCTGAAGACCCCCGAGGAACTCGCTCCATGTTCAGTCGCGCTCACCCGTTCCGCGCCGCCGTGGTTGCGCTGTGCGTTTTCGTCCCGGCAATCGCGCTTTTCGCCGACGACGATCAGCGCACGCGTGAGCCCGCGCCGGTCATGACCTATCACGGCGCGCAGTGGCTCGAACGGCCGAGCCGGATCGAAGAGGAGATGCCGCACGAGGTCATCGCCTACATGGACCCCAAACCCGGCATGACGGTCGTCGACCTCGGCTGCGGGACGGGCTACTACGCGCGGAAGATTGCGCCCAAGGTGCTCCCCGGGGGGCGGGTGCTGGGCGTCGACATCCAGCCGGAAATGCTCGAGTTCATGAAGCAGCTCTGCGAGCAGGAAAAGATCGAGAACGTTGTCCCCGTGCTGGGCGATGAGAAGGACCCGAAACTCCCGCAGGGCGGCGTGGACTGGATCATCATGGCGGACGTCTACCACGAGTTTCAGTATCCCGAGGAGATGCTCGCCAAGATGCTGGCCTCGCTCAAACCCACCGGCAAGGTCTGCCTGCTCGAATACCGCGCGGAGAAGTTCCGCCAGGCGTCGCACATCAAACCGGAGCATCGCATGAGCGTGGCGGACGTGCTCAAGGAATGGAACGCCGGCGGATTCGAACTCATCGACCTCCAGGAATTCCTGCCCGCGCAGCACATGTTCATTTTCCAACGCCGCCCCGACCGAGATTAACATCGTCACCGCCGAATGCTGAGAATGTCCATTTGTCATTGCGAGGAGCGGGGTTTGCGACGAAGCAATCTCTTCAACCCGCATCGCGCCCTTCGCCCGCAGACGCCGCCCCCCGAAGCCGCCTAGCCCGCCGCATGCGTAGCGACTTCAACTTCTGGATCACGTTCCCCACGCGGTTCCGCGACATGGACGTCGTCGGTCACGTGAACAGCAGCGTCTATTTCACGTACTTCGAAAACGGCCGCACGGAATTCTTCGCGCGCAGTGGTGTATCCGCGCTCCGTGTGCCCGGAAAGTGGGGGATTCCGGTCGTCTCGCAGACCTGCAATTACCGCGACCAGGTCATCCACCCCGAAACGCTCGATGTCGGCGTGCGCTGCGCCGAACTGCGCGAGAAGACGGTTCACCTCGTCTACGAGGTCTATCGCTCCGGCACAGATCGATTGGTCGCGGACGGATCGTCGGTCTCCGTCTGGGCCGACCTCGAAGCCGGTAAGTCCGTGCTTCTCCCCAACGACGTACGCCGCGCGATCGAATCGATCTGACGTTCGAGCTGGCTCGGGTTACCAGCCTGCGGTGGTTCATCCGATCGCGACGCGGTACGCCTCGAAGAACCGCACCACCTGCGCTTCGGCCCAGGACTCCATACCGCGCGCGCCGCGCTGCATGAAGCCGCAGTGGCCGCCGTGCTGCGGAAATACGGGATGCAAGAATGGATGGCGTCCGGCGAGTTCGCGCGGCAGCGTCGCGCCGGGATTGAACGGGTCGTCGTCCGCGCTCAACAGCAGCAACGGCCGCCGCACGCCCTCGAGATATCGCCCACACGCGACCCGCGTGTAGTAGTCGTGCGCGTCGGCGAACCCGTGCAGCGGCGCGGTGGCATAGTCATCGAACTCCTTGAACGTGCGCGCACGGCGGATCCGCCCGATGTCGATGATCCCCGGATGCAGCCGGTCTTTTTCGACGGCCTTGGGAACGAGCTTGCGCAGGAAATGAAGTACATACAGCCGGCTGATCGTGCTGTCCATGTGCGCGCTCGACGCGACGAGATCGTACGGCGCGCTGATTACCGCGCCCGCGCGCACGTTTTCCGGCAACGCGTCGCCGCATTCGCCGAACCACTTCGCCGTCACGTTTCCGCCGAGCGAGTAGCCCGCGACGTACAAATCGACGTCCGGCTGCCGTTCGATAAGCCGACGCACGACGAACCCCACGTCTTCCGTCTCGCCGGAGTGGTACATGCGCCGCGCACGGTTCATCTCGCCGCTGCACGATCGAAATTCCATCGCGGCGGCATTCCAACCCGCGCGCCGCAACTCGTCGAGCATCGCGAGAAAATAGGTCGACTCGATACAACCCTCGAGTCCGTGCAGCAGGACCGCGGTCGGCATCCCGGGGTCGCCGTCGAGAAAGTGGACATCGATGAAGTCGTCGTCCGGCGTGTCCCACCGCTCCACCCGTAGCGGCGACCGCTCCACACGTCGGCCGTAGCGCGCATAGACCGTCTGTATATGCGCGTTTCGCAGCCACCACGGGGGCTGGAACGGATGCTTTGCCAGCTCGGCCATGACTTCGGCCTTGAGCGCAGCCGGTTCTGTCGCGGCGTTTGACACCCGCGCGCGTTCTGTCATCGGACCGGGGTTCATGAGGCGACCGTAATGCGATGGCCTAGTGCGCCATGCGCGGCACGCTGTACGTGCCCATCAGGATTTGGTCCAGCATGTCGAGATCGGGCGCGTATTCCTTGGCGACGTCCAGTTCGATGAGTCCCTGTTCGTACATCTGGTGCAGGTAGAATTCGAACAGCATCGAATCGGACAGCGTCTGCTGCATGCCGAGCCGGATGCCGAGCGTGTCGCCGGCAACGACCGCCTTGGAAATGGCCTTTACGTCGTTAAACAGAACCTCGAGCGCGGGGACGCGGCCGCCGCCCTTCTTGGGCACAAGTTTCTGGCAGATGACGCAGCGCAGGCTGTCCACGAGCTGCTGGCGCACGAGATCGCGCTCGACGGGGTCGAAGAAACTCACAATGCGGTTCACGACGCCGTACGCGTTGTTCGAGTGCAGCGTACTCAGCACGAGGTGGCCCGTGGACGCGGCGCTGATCGCCGAGCGGATCGTGTCCGCGTCGCGCATCTCGCCGACGACGATCACGTCGGGGTCGTGCCGGAGAGCGCCCTCGACGGCCCCCGCGAACGTCTCCACGTCCTCGCCCAGGCTGCGCTGGGAGACGAAGGCCTTTTTGTCTTCGTGCACGTATTCGACCGGGTCCTCGATCGTGAGGATATGACACTGCCGGTTGCGGTTGATCCAGTCCACAAGCGAAGCGACGGTCGTTGTTTTCCCGCTGCCTGTCATGCCCGCGATGAGCACCAGCCCGTTGTGCATCTTGGCGAGCTTGTGCATCATTTCGGTTGGAATGTGCAGGTCCTCGAACGAGGGGACGTGCTCCGGAAGGTACCGGAACGTAATGTGCGGCGCGCCGCGTTTGACGAACGCCGACACGCGCGAATATCCCATGCCCACCTGGTGGAAGCCGAAACTTGTCTGCTGGTTTTTCTCGAAGTCGGCCCAGTAGCGAGCCGGTGCGACACGCTTGATGAGTTCGTGGATTTGAGACGACGAGATCGTGCCGATCAATCCCGAGACGTGCACCTGGTTGTCCACGCGGAAGATCGGTTTCTGGCCCGGCGTGAGGTGAATGTCGCTCGCCTTGTACTGGAGCAATCCTTTGAACAGCGTCTCCAGATCGATCGGATCCGTCCGGTAGTTCGACCCGTCGAATCGCCACACCTCGGGCAGTTTGAGCTGGTGCGAGAGCGCTTCGACCGCGCGGCGCGCGGCGTTCGCGTCGCCGGTGCCCGCGGCGGGAATCACAAACGTGATGACGCCGTCCTCGCGGCGCAGCTCGCACGCTCCGCCCAGTTGCGCACCCGCCTCATTGAGCCGGGCCGCGTGCTCTTCGGATCCCGCCGTTACGCGGATCGTGAACGCGTTAAAGTCCGAGTCGTAATCCGGGCGTTCGGCGACGAATTCGATGCCGTCCGCGGATACCCGCAGATGCCGCGGAATGCCCCGGCGCCGGCGGACTTCCGCATCGGTAATCGCCGCGACTTTGAGCAAGCTCTTCTGGTGGCCTATCCCCGCGACCAGTTCCGCCATGACGGGCCTCCGCGCGTGGCGGCGGCCGGCGACTTCAAAGACGGCGCCGACCGGCGTCCGCTCTTTTCATCGGCGCAGTTTATCCCATTTTGCGCAGATGTGGTAGCTGATTTCGGCACCCCGCGGCATGCCTTGGCCATTGCTGAGGAACGAACGCACGGGCTATACTGCCGTCCGCGATTCCGCAAGTGCGCTGCAACCGCCAATACGCTTTTCCCATAGGCACGGGGGAGTGTGAATGCCTGAAAAAGTGATGGGGCTCGGACAGCAGAAGAGCCTCAAAAAAGTCCTCGAAAACGCCGAGAACGAATTTCTCAAGTACGAGGGCGCCCCGCGCAAAATTACCGGGACCAGCGGCCGCCTCGCGCTCGTCGCCGAGCGTGACAATTTCGAAGGCGAGTTCGAACGCTTCCAGGTCAAAGTCCGATCGGACAAGCAACTGCGCGAAAAGCTGGCGGCGGCGCTGGAGTCGTTCAACGGCCAGATCGAACGATCCGAAGAAGACGGCGGCTGGCAGGTCTACCGCATGCCGGCGAACGGCTCCGAGGACTACGCGACGTCTCGGATTGCCGTCGAGAAGATCATGCAAACGATCGGCTTGCCGGAAGTGTGGCGGTTCGAACCGGAGGACTTCGCGGACACACCGGTCAGCGTCGAACTCCTGTTCCGCGCGCTGATCCAATACAAGGCGAGCGACATCCACCTCTCGCCCGGGCAAAAACCCATCTTTCGCATCGACAACAAGACGCGCGTGTCCGATTTGTTGGGGGCGATGTCCGCGCCGCAGATCCTCAACCTCATCCGCGATCTCTCGCCCAAGCGCGACTGGGAGGAGTTCCTCGCGAAACAGCAGAACAGCTTCAGCTTCCACCAAAAGGGAATCGGCTACGCCCGCGCGTCCGCGTTTATGCGTATGGGCGCGCCGCACCTCACGTTCCGGTACCACTCCGAGTTCATCCCCACGTTCGAGGAATTGAACGTGCCGTCCGATCTCATGACGAACCTCGCCAAGCTTACCAACGGCCTCATCATTGTCGCCGGCATGACGGGGAGCGGAAAATCGTCCACTTGCGCGTCCCTGCTCGACTGGATCAACCGCAACACGCACAAGCACATCCTCACGCTCGAGGACCCGGTCGAGTATCACCACAGCAACAAGAAATCGATCGTCAATCAGCGCAATCTGGGGACGGACTTCCGCGATTTCGCCGAGGGAATGGAAGGCGCGCTGCGCCACGACCCGGATGTCATCCTCATCGGCGAGTTGCGCGACCCGGACACGATCCGCACATCGATCAGCGCGGCCTCGACCGGCCACCTCGTGTTGAGTTCGCTCCACGCCAATGACGCCTCGGGCGTCACAAACCGCATCGCGAGTTTCTTCGACCCCGTCGAGCGCGACCTGGTAAGGCAACAGCTCACTGACTGTCTGCGGTGCGTCATCTGCCAAAAACTCGTCGTGAAGAAGGGCGGCGGCCGGTTGCCGGCGCTCGAAACGCTGTTCAACGACGTCAAACCGATTACGAAGGCGATCGCCGCGGGCGATACCTCGGGCATCCGCATCGGGATGCAGCAGACGCTCTCCGCATCGATGCTGTTCGAATTCTATCTTCACCGGATGTTCAAGGAAGGCGTCATCGAACTTGAGACCGCGCGGGAGGCCTGTCAGGACGTGAGCCTGTTCGACCAAATCAACATGGGGACGTACTCCGTCCCGCGGATGCGCGAGTAGCGTCGCGTCCGCCGCTCGTCCGGCCTGCCTCCAGCCGCTGCCATTGCATGAGAATCATCGCCGGCTCTGCCCGGGGCACGAAGCTAGTCGCGCCGCGCGATGCCTCAATCCGCCCGACGCTTGATCGTGTGCGTGAAGCCTGTTTCAGCATTCTCGGGCCGCGGATACCGGGGGCCCGTTTTCTGGACTTATTCGCCGGGACCGGCGCGAACGGACTCGAGGCCCTCAGCCGCGGCGCCGCCCTCGCGGAGTTCGTCGAGCCAGACCAAGACGCGCGCTCGATCATCGAGCAAAACATCGAGCGCACGAAGCTGCAGGATCGGGCGAAGGTCCACGCGCTGTCGCTGCCATCGGGATTGAATCGTCTTCCCGGCCACGGCGCGTACGATGTCGTCTATGCGGACCCGCCACACACCTTCGGCGACGTCCCCGGACTGTTCGCGGCGATTGCGGACGCTCAACTCGTTGCGCGCGACGGAGTTGTGATTCTCGAACACGCCTCGCGTGCCGACGTTCCCGATGAGTTATCCACATTCCGCCGCGCGCGACAAGCCAAGTACGGTGAGACAACGCTGTCATTCTTCGAACCGGTCCCGATTCCCGAATGAAACGGCGCTTCCACTCTTGAAGGCCTATATAGTATCTGATAGAGTCGGCCAGCCTAGATATTGCGCTGGCGAGGCTGCGCCGGCGTTCCATTCATACACGGACTTCAACGGATGCGCTGTCCATACTGCAATCACTCCGACTCGAAAGTGGTCGATTCGCGCGCCTCGAAAGAGGGCGATGCGATTCGCCGCCGCCGGGAGTGTCTCAAGTGTGAGAAGCGCTACACGACGTACGAGCGGATCGAAGAAGTCGCGCAGATGGTCATCAAGAAAGACGGACGTCGCGAACAGTTCGATCGCTGGAAACTCAAGGCGGGCTTGCTCAAATCCGTCGAGAAACGTCCCGTTACGCTCGATCAGATCGAGCACCTCATCGACGAAGTGGAGCGTCAACTGTTCAGTTCGACCGAGCACGAGGTGTCCACGAACCAGATCGGCGAAGCTGTCATGAATAAACTCAAGGGCATCGATGAAGTCGCGTATGTCCGCTTCGCCTCGGTCTACCGTCAGTTCAAAGACCTGAACGAGTTCATGGACGAACTCAAGACGATGCTCACCTGAGACGCGAATTTCTCCTCGTCTCACCCGCGCGCTTCTGTTACAATTCCGCACTTCCACAATCGGGCGAGTTCATCCGCGGCCACGGCCGCGTGGAGCTTTGGATGACACCAGGGGCGGGGGACCGTTTTCGGCCGCAGCTTGAGCTCTGGCCGCGCGCGCACCGCACCGGCGCGTTCCTGCTCCGCTATGTGGACGCGGACGGACGCGAGGCCGATCTCGACGCGAACGAACTCGGGCGTGCGATTATGGACGCCGGCGCCCATGGCGACGAGGTCGACTGGGACACCGCGCTGGGGGTCGCACGCGCGGCCGTTGCCTTCCTGAGACACTCGCCGGAGCCCGAGCCGTTCACGCTCGCGGTCGTCGTGCGCACGGTGGAGCGCGCGCTGCGCGAACTGGGACTCGGGCGCACGGCGCGCGTGTATCTTCGCCGCCAGCAGCTCGCGTCTGCCGCGCCGGTTGATTCCGCCGTCGGCGCGCAGCCGTGGGATACGATGCTCGACGCGCGCGCCGTTCAGCGCCACGCACGCGCGTGGATCGATCTTGCGTCGGACGATGCCACCTGCATCGACGAAGTCGCTGCGGACATTCACGCGCGGATCGAATCCACCGGCTTCACGACGGCGACGCCGGCGCTGGTGCGCGAATTCGTCCTGAATGAACTGCTCGCGCGCGGTCTGCACGACTGGGCGGATCGAATCGCCCATATTGCTCTTCCCGTTTCGGACATTGAGGCTTCGCACCGCGGCGAGGCGACGGCGCAGGAGCGTGCGGGTGTGCCCTCGGGAGTCCTCTCCGAGCTCGTTTCCTCCACGTATGCCGCGGCCCGGATCCTGCCCAGGCGGGTCAGCGCGGCGCTCGCCCGCGGCGATATCGCAACCGAAGGACTCCGCGATGTTTGCCGGCTCGAACGCATCGCGCTTGACCTCGAGGGCGTCAAGCAACACGGTGCGCCGGACACGGACGACGACGAATCGCCCGCGCCGCTGACCGATCCGACGCGCCTCGCCAGGCACATCTCGCAGTGGACCCGCGCGCTCGCGCCGCATTTTTCGCGCGCCGTCCGGTGGAACGCGGTGAACTTTGGTTACGCGCCGGTGCTTCCGCGGCTCGAACCGCGCGACTACGTCCCCGCGGCATACGCGCTGCTTTTCGACCTGGCCCGCGGCGACACCGACCGGAGTGGGCCGCGCACGGAACTCGAAATCTGCTGGGACGCCCCGGAGCAGCTCGAAATTGTTCGCGGCCCGGACGGCACGCTCGTCCCCATCAATGACGTTTATGGACCCGCGCGCCAATTCTTCTCCGCCGCGCTCGAAGCGATCGAAGGCTTGTCCTCCCGCGAAACGTCAATCGGATTTCCGGGCATTCAGCTGACGATCTCGCCGTACTTCTTCGGCGCGCCGGAAGCGTCGCAACACCTCGACCGCATCGCACGCACGATCGCGAACGGCTTTCCGCTGACACTGGCATATGAACCCGCCGTGCCGTTACCGCTGGCAGGCGCCAGCGCGCGCGCGCGTCACCAGCTTGTCGCCCAGACGGTATCGATCGATCTCGGCCGCGCGCTGCGTCAGGCCAGCGGCCTGAACGCGCTGCTCGCAAGGCTCGAGACCATCGCGGATGACGCCGTCGCCGCGCACCTCGCGAGGCACGGGCAACTGGTCGAACTCGCCCGGCACCGGAATGGTGCGCTGGGCGGACTGCGCCGCCCCTGGGTGGATGGTCCGCTACTCGATCCGCGCGCGCTGCACTACCGCGTTTCGCTCCGCGGCGTTCAGGAAACGCCCGCGCACGGTGACGGCACGACAGCGGCCGAACCCGAACGAATCGACGACGCCATCGGCCGGGTCCGGGCGATTTGCGATCACTGGGCGGGCGTGACCGGCCGGCTGATCTCCCTCGCGGGCGATCGCCCCGGCGAACCCGCCTGCGCCCCCATCGATCCGCGCGCATCTCTTGCCGCAGAATCGAGGTTCCACCCGTACTTCGCGGTGCCTGCGCCGTGCGCGATCACGCGGGGCGAGAGCCTCCAAACCCCAGCGCAGATTGCCGAGTTCATTCGCTGGGCATTCCTCTACACGCCGTGCCGCGCCCTGGTTCTTCACTAGCGGGCGCGGCTGCTTGACTTGGTGCGCCGGTGGACGTCGGCTACTGAGGGTTCGTTGACTCCTCGATCGATTCCGCCGCGGCGGATGCGCGCATCATTCCCAATGTCCACGTTCGGGCGGCACGCGTTTCTAACTCGGTCAATCGTGTATCCAGAAAACTATGGACGCTTGCCCGCGCCGGCTCGTCCAGTCTCGGCATCGCGCGAATGATCGGCGGAACCGCGTCCAGACTCAGCGTCCGCATGTAATCGAGGTCGAGCGATTTCCCCTCGACGGCGCGCTCCATGTTGACGCGGGCGATCAACGCGTCCGGGTTCATCCCGAGCAAGACGGCGGTCGCGACGTATCCGGACAGAAGCAATCCCCACGCGAATCGGCGCAGCCGGTCGCGATGGATGCAGAAATACAGCCAGAGAAATACCGCACCGGTCCAGATCATGAACGATGCCGTGTACAGCCGCAGCCGCGTGAGACCATAGGCATCGATATACAGGCTCATGCGGTGAAACGCCGACGCGACGATGATCAGAACGGACACAATGAACGTGCCCGCGATCAGCCGATAGACGAGCCGGCCTCGCGGGCCCGCCGCTTCGAGCAGGCGGGAGCAGACGACCAAAAGGGCGAGCGAGATCCCAGCGACCGCCGCGAGTTCGAAGAACCCGCGCCGCGCGTAGTCCGCGTAGCTGAGACCCGCTTCAGTCAGGACGCGCTCGTGCCCGCCGAAGAAATACCGCGCCTGCACGGCGATGAACGATACAAACAGTGCCGTGATCAGTCCCAGCGCCACGTTAATCTCGATTGTGCGGGGGCGAAATGTCGTATGCGACGGAACGCCGTACACGGTGTTCCCCACGGGGCCCTCGAGGCACTGCCACCATATCGACGCTGCGGCCCATGCGCACACCGCGAATAGAATGACGTGCGAGAGCACGGTCTCGAAGTCGAAATCGAACATTTCGGTCAGGAATTGTTCGAAGAGCGCGTCCGCCGAGACCAGGAGGAGCCCAAGCACGAGCATGAGCGGCGCCGCGATCAAGACGCCGCGCAGGACCGCGAAGGTGGTCGCGGAGACGGGCCGGTCCGCGGCCTTCACGGCCTCCTGCGTGCGGAACATCAGCGTGAACGGCAGGCGAATCGCCCAGATGCCGAAATTGAACGCGTCCTCGGCGTAGTTCCACAGATAGGCGAAGCGCGGATCGCGACCGAGCCGGGCCGCGGCGGTCAGCACGGTCGACGCGCCGATGACTGCGAGGACCAGCAGGCTGGTGGGCGCGGTATCGCGGACACAGTACAGCAGCGAAAATCCCACTGCCGCGCTGAGCGTCACGCGCGCGGAAGCATCACGCAGCAGTCCGCGGCGCGCGGCCTCGAACGCAACGACGCCCAGGACCGCCACACACAGGATCGTGACATTCAGCCCGAGCGGACCCGGCCGCAACAGATAGTCGCCACCAACACCCGCGAGCACCGCCGCCACCAGGAATCCGTTTAGGCCGAAAGTGAAATGTTTCATGAATGGTTCCCCAACCATAGAGTACTTTCCTCTACAAAGTCAGCGTGCGAAAGAATTTCCGTCATTTATCGCGAACCGTCTGAATCAGCCGTTCCATATGCTCGAGATACTGCTCCAGCGCCCGCCGGCCCTTGCGCGAGAGCCGATACTCCGTCCGCGGAACGCGCCCGCTGAACCCTTTGCGGCAATCGATGTAACCAGCCGACTCGAGCTTTTGCGTATGAATGCTGAGGTTGCCGTCCGTCAAGTCGAGTTGCGCCTTGAGTTCGCTGAAGCTCATCGAGTCGTTGACCGCGAGCGCGCTGACGATGGCAAGCCGCGTCCGCTCGTGGATGAGGTTGTTAAACGTGTCGGTGTCCATGGCAGATTTCCCGCCGGCGATCGCGCGCAACCGCGCCGGCGCTCCCTTGCGCGCTAGATTTCCGCGTCCCATTCCTCTCAGCCTCCGTGCCGGAGCGCGATGACCGCGCCAAAGCCGATGTGCAGCCCGCCGAACGAGGCCGCGAGCGCGATGTCCTGAGGACGAACGAATCCGGGCATGGCGAGCAGCACATCCGGCAACAGAAACGTCACCGCGCCGGCCACCATGAAACACACACCCATGATCCACACGGGCCGGATTGAAAATGCGCCCCCGCTGATCACCGCTGCGCCGTAGAGCAACAGCCACAGGCCGGCCAAGAACGCTCCGCCTTGTTCGTACCGCTCGATTTGCCCGTCGTAGTACGCCTCGCTCAGTAGCGCCCCCGCGAGGATCGCCGGCGTAAAGTTCAGCAGGAACCGCCGTCCCGCGCCGCGCCACAACGACACCTTGCGGACATGCGCCTTCACGGTCATCGCAACGATACCCGCCGAACAGCCGACGAGCGCCACCACGGACCAGCACGCGAGCCAGCGATCGTAGTTGTCCTCGCGCGTGGCGACGTATGACCCGGCGAGCGCGATGAGTCCCATCGCGATCATGCCCAACCCCGGCACGCCCGTGAACGACGTCGAGTTGGCCATGGTCGAGCGGATGAACTCGAGATTGTCGTGCGCGCGGGCGTGCACGGAGGCCGGCTCCGGATTCGCCGCGCGATCCGCCGAACCACGCCGCTGGGCGCCCATGGGTACGACCTCCGCCAAGTACTTTACACTATAGAGTCGATCGGATCAAGCGCCCATGGGGTCCTTGTTACCGGGTTGCCCGCTTCGAACCCGCGCAGAGTACGCACGGATCACTTGGAATCCATGTGGTAAATGCCCTGCCAGTCGTCCGCCGGCGGGTTACGGTGGTAAGCGGCGGCACGGGCCGCCAACACCGCCGCGGGCGCGTCGCCCGAATTCGCCAGGGTCGAAAACGCCGCCGCGGCCTGCTCGAACCGGCGCTCGAAATAGTCGTCCAGGGCCGCTTCGTACGCCGCGAGGCGTTCGCGCGTGCTGAGGTCTCCGTCAGCCTGCATTCCCACCAGTTCGTAGATGAGCGTGCCGCTCGTGCGTCCCTTCACCGCGACACGGTCGATTCGACGCGCGACGACGCTGTCCCGCACTTCCTGAAACGTGTCCTCCGTCATCAGAATGGTCGTGCCGTAGGCCTTGTTGAGTCCCTCCACCCGGCTGGCCAGGTTTACGTTGTCGCCGATTGCCGTATAGACAAGGCGGTCCGGGCTGCCGAAGTTGCCGACGAGCGCCTCGCCCGTGTGCAACCCGATTCGCGCGCGCAGCGCGGGCTTGCCCTGTGCCGTCCATTTTCCACCCAGCTCCGCGAGCGCGTCCCTGTTCTTGATCGCCGTCAGGCATGCGCGCAGCGCCTGGTCGTGCATGCCGTGCGGCGCGCCCCAGAACGCCATGATCGCGTCGCCGATGTACTTGTCCACCGTTGCGCCCTGCGCGAGCATCTCGCGCGTCATTACGTCGAGGTATTCGGCGAGCAACTCGACAAGAGCGTCCGGCGCCAGGGATTCCGCGATGCCGGTAAAGCCGGCGACATCGGAGAAATACAGCGTGATGCGTTTGCGTTCGCCGCCGAGTTGTGCCTCTCTGCCCGAGGCGAGAATCGCGCGCACGAGCTCCGAGGGGACGTACTTCTGGAAACTGCGCAGGCCGGATTTCATTTCTTCTATCGCGCGACCGAGCCGGTCAATCTCCGCAATGGGCGATTCCGCACGCGGGCTTGGCGTCAATTCGAACTTCGCGATGGAGCGGGTCTCCTGCGCGATGCTCTCGAGGGGCCGCGACAACCTGCGCGCGACCCACAGCGAGAGGCCGACGACGGCCAGCACGCCGGCCAACGCGAGCAGGACCATCGCGCGCGTCATCGTCTGCACGCGGCCGAGCAGATCGGTCTCGGGCACGACCAGCGCTACGGTCCAGTGCGGCCGGTCTTCGCCCGGCAATAACTGATATCCGCCGAGGTAGGACACCCCGCCCGACTCGAACCGCACGGGAACGAACGGCCGCGAGAGCCCGCCGCGCGGCGGCATCTGCGCCACGAGCGCCCGCACGCGATCGTCCGCAACGTCTTCCGCGGGCAGCGCCTCGCGGCCCTTGCCGTCCGCGCTGGGGACGGTAAAATCCAGTTTCTCCGGCGCGTCCGGGTGTGCAATGAGCCGGCGCGTGCCGTCGCGCCGGTACTCCATGAGGAACGCGAACCCGTTTCTGGCGATCCGAATGCGTTCGAGGTATCGGCTCAGCGCGAAGAGGTCGAAATCGGCCGTGAGCACGCCGAGCAGCGTCCCCTCGGCGTCATACACCGGCGCGGCGCGTGTCAGGCCCGGGATGTCGTAGCTGCCCTGCATGCCCAGGAAGATATAGGTCTCGGGCCACGTGGCGTGGCCTTCCTCCTTCGCCGCGATGTAATACGGCCGCGTGAATGCATTCGCGCGTGCCGTGTTCGGGTCGCTGAAAATCTGCTCCAGAGTACTGTCCGCGCGCGGCCGGAAATCGGTCAGGTCAAACCCACCGGACGGGTTAGGCAGGATCCACTGCGCCAACAGAGTGCCATCGTGATCGCGGTACACGTGCCAATAGGATCCGGTTTCGTTCGCCCACGAGAGGTACGTCAGGCTCGGGTTCGCGCGCAATGCGCTGAGGAAGAACTGCGTCATCGCGGCATGGTCGGCGGGATCCAGCGCGCCGGAGCGGATAAGCTGGGCGTTGATCTCCGACTGGGTCACCGCCACGTCGAGCGCCGCGTTCACGTACTGCTCGATCCGTTCGGCGGACTGCTCCATCAACTGCCGGCCGAGATCCTCGACGGCGAACCGCGCGTTGTAATGCGCCGAACCGCCGACGAGAAGTGCCGTGATGGCCAGCACGCCCAGCAACAGCGCCAACAGCGCCCCGCGAAACCCCAGCCGCATTCCCAGCTATCTCCGAGTCGGGCAGTCTGCTATGGACAATAGAGCGCCGCTTACAACTTCTGTCCAGTGACGTACGACTTCTTGAGATTGCTCAATTGCTTATTCTTACGTTCCAAGTCTTTTCGGTATTCGAATATCTCCATACCGATGTACTCCTCACGTAGAGGCCCTAGCATCGACGCATTTGGAAACACGTAGATCGATACCGGAACAAACCCGCTCCAATCCACATTCGAGTTGTTCTGTTGAAGTCTCTTGTGCACAGTGTCGAGCGCCGCTTCCCACCGTCTTACCCGGCTCGCGAGCGACCGACGCACTTCACAATGGATTGACGAAACCGTTTCCAAATACTCCGCGATTTCTGGCACGCCATTGATCTTGGTCGGTAGTTGTGCAAGATCCGAAGCTAGTTCGGTTCGAAACTTAGCGTCCATCGTCAGTTCTGCCTTATCGATAGTCACGACGGAGGAATACGCGATTGGCGAATTCAACGAACCATCAACTCGCACAATTTGGGGACTTGCCCCAGCGACCACGAGACCGGCGTGCTGCTGGAGGTTTCGAATTGCCTCCATCAATCGGAAATTTCGTGACGTCTTCAGCGCCTTCCGTCGCAGCGATTTGTGTTTCGCGAGCGGTCGGGATTTGCGTCCCGCGACGTTTGAGAGCTTCTTATTGGAGATAGCCTCAAGTGCCTTGCAGGAGGTCAGGAAATTGCCCAGCAGCCGATTGAATTCTCTCCTATATTTCATAAGGGTAGCTCGATTCAATTCAGCAAATAGACTTGTATTAAGTGCTATGCGCAATGCTTCCTCGTACAAGAGCATAAAGTTTCGGACAGCTATGTCGTAGGCTTCCTCAATTGTTGTGATACCGAGAAGTCCATCCCTCGCAATCAACGCCGCGTCATACTGCTTTTTAGTAATCTTGACAGGACTCCCGAAACCGAGCGCTGCGATTCCTACTCCGTACACATGTCGCGGCATTGAATTTACCCAGTATCACTCCCACTCGATCGTCGCGGGGGGCTTGCTCGTCACGTCGTACATGACCCGGTTGATGTGCTGCACTTCGTTGCAGATGCGGCTGGATGCGCGGGCGAGCACGTCGGGCGGGAAGCGGAACCAGTCCGCCGTCATCGCATCTTCGGAGGTCACCGCGCGCAGGCTGCACACCTCCTCGTACGTCCGCTCGTCGCCCTGAACGCCGACGGACCGCACCGGCAGCAGCACGGCCAGCGCCTGCCAGATGTCGCGGTAGAGCCCCGCGCGCTGGATCTCCTCGATGAAGATCGCGTCCGCGTCGCGCAGCGTGTCGAGCCGCTCCTTCGTGATCGCGCCCACGCACCGCACGCCCAGTCCCGGGCCGGGGAACGGATGGCGCCAGACGATGTCGTTGGGCAGGCCGAGTTCGTGGCCCAGCGCGCGCACTTCGTCCTTGAACAGTTCGCGCAGTGGCTCGAGCAATTCGAGGTTCATTTTCTCCGGCAATCCGCCGACGTTGTGGTGCGACTTGATCGTCGCGGACGGCCCGCCTGTCGCGCTGATCGATTCGATCACGTCGGGATACAGCGTGCCCTGCGCGAGGAAGTCCATGTGTCCGAGCTTCGTCGCCTCTTCCTCGAACACTTCAATGAAATGCCTGCCGATAATCTTGCGTTTTTGCTCGGGGTCGGTCACGCCCTTCAGCGCCTCGAGGAAGCGCGTCTCGGCATCGACGTAGACCAGGTTGATGTGGAAATTGCCGCGAAAAACTTTTTGGACGAGTTCCGCTTCGCCCTTGCGCAGCAGCCCGTTGTTCACAAACACGCACGTCAACTGGTCGCCGATCGCGCGGTGAATCAGCACGGCCGCGACGGAGCTGTCCACGCCACCGCTCAGCCCGCAAAGCACGCGCTTCTTGCCCACGCGTTGGCGGATGCTGTCCGCGGCCAGTTGCGCAAACGAACCCATCGTCCACGAGGCGTCGTGCCCGCAGATGGCGTGTGCGAAATTGCGGTACACGAGCCGGCCCTGCGGCGTGTGCACGACTTCCGGATGAAATTGCACGGCGTAGAGCTTCGCCGCGGGGTTTGCGAACGCCGCGAACGGGCAGTTCTCCGTCCTGCCGAATACGTCAAACCCGGGAGGCAGCGCGGTAACGAGGTCGCCGTGGCTCATCCAGACTTGCGCGCGGTTGTCCATGCCCGCGAGCAGGCCCGTGCGGTCCTTGTGGTCGAGATGCGCAATGCCATATTCGCGCTTCGAGCCGCGCTCGACCTTGCCGCCGAGTTCCTGCGCGAGGAGCTGTGCGCCGTAGCAAATCCCCAGCACGGGCACGCCCAGGTCGAACACGCGCGGGTCACACTTCGGCGCGCCCGAGGCATGCACGCTCGACGGCCCGCCCGACAGCACAATGCCCGCCGGCGCGTGCGACTTAATCTCCTCAATCGACGCGCTAAACGGCAGAATGAGGCTGAACACATTCGCCTCCCGCACCCGCCGCGCGATCAGTTTCGAATACTGCGCGCCAAAGTCGAGGACGAGGATGGGGTTGGATTCGGGATT
>CAYPNI010000013.1:0-8452 GCA_964411925.1 uncultured Nitrospirales bacterium | reverse complement strand
CTCGGCATCTGGTAGTTCGGCGGCTCTTCGGAGATGGTGGTGGAGTGCGGGTGGTCCTCGGCGACGATGTGACCCATGCCTTGCCCTACTGCCCGGTCGCGGCGGGACCACGCTGCTGGAGCGTCGCCCGAAGGGCGTCGTTCACCGCTTTCGCGTTCGGAAATGCGTCCGTCAGATCCGGGTCGATGACAACGACGTTACTCTCCTTCACGTAGCGCTCGTGGTACTTGCTTCGGACTTTCCCGCTCAGGGAATTCAAGTCGTAATGGCCCCTCATGTCGTCATTCCGCTCGCTCATATTCTCGGATTTCGTTTCGCGTCATTTCGCGTGCCGATATCAGTCTGATTCTATCATCCCGGTCCGTGTGCGCCACAACAATGAGCCGTCCGTGAGCCGTGTGGCCGAACGTCAGAAACCTGTATTCACCCATCGAGCGGTCTGGGTCCTCATACGTCAGCGCCAACGGATCGCCGAATACCGTCGCGGCTTCTTCGAATGACACCCCGTGCTTTCGCTCGTTCTGCCCCGCCTTGTCGCGATCCCATTCAAACGTCATGACGAGTTTTGGCTTACCGTCCTGATCTCTGCGTTCCCTCGAAACCGAGGCCGGAACCGTGAAATCCGCTTAATCAGGACTCAATTCTCGACCGCTCCCATAGGCGGTCATGCCGTCGAGTTTTTCGAGAGCGCCAAAGAACTCCTCCGTGTAGGGGAATTCTCCAGGCACCGCGGGCGTGGCGCCAACGCCGTTGGCAAAGAATATCAATCCCTCCGAACGGATTGGAGGCGGGAAGTACGCTCGCGCGCGTTTTCGAGGATTGAGGATGATCATTGGCGCCTGGCCCATGAACCTCTCAATCTCGATTTCCGTCTTCCCGAGCAACTCCTGAAACTCATCTCTTTCACGCAAGCGATACAGCCGGTCTCCACCGAAGTTCCCCTCGCCCATCGGAACGATCAGGTCGCTTTCGAAATCACCCCCACGATCGATTGTCTCTGCATATGCGCGGAGAAAAGCGCGCCCCTCGACTTCATTCGTGACGGCGTAACCAAGGTAGTAGTAATTGTCATCATTCACTGCCCGTTCGACAACTCGACGGAACTCTTCGTCTGACATATCGTCCGTGACCGATACGTCTGCGTCAGGTTCGCCCGGAAATCGAAATGTGGTCAACATGTACATGTCGTCGCGCGTTACGATATCCGGGGAGTACATCAGACGGCCCGTCTCGCTTGACATTGGCGGATACATCCCATCGTGGTCGCTTGCATACAGACGGGGATGAAACCCAATTCCGTTGTACACCTCAACACCCGCGAAGATGTATCTCACTCTTTCTGCGAAAAGATAATAGGCGGCAATTCCGGCAACCGTAAGTAGCACCAACACCCATCCAAGCGCTCGCCATATTCGCTTAGGCCTCTTCCGTTGGCCGCCTGTCGCTTCCATCCGAGTTCATCCGTGGCCAATCATCTCGGCATCTGGTAGTTCGGCGGTTCTTCGGTGATCGTAATCGAGTGTGGGTGGCTCTCGGCGACGCTCGCGGCGGTGATGCGGACGAACTCGGCCTTGGTGCGAAGTTCTTCGAGGTTGTGACAGCCGCAATACCCCATGCCGGCACGTACGCCGCCCATGAGCTGATGCACGGTGCTCGCGAGGTTGCCGCGGTACGGCACGCGCGCCTCGACGCCCTCCGGCACGAGTTTGCCGGTGTCGGCCACGTCGTGCTGGCGGTAGCGCGCCTTGCTGCCGCGCTGCATGGCCTTGATCGATCCCATCCCGCGGTATTCCTTGAACGTGCGGCCCTCGAACAGCACCGTATCGCCGGGCGACTCCGCCGTGCCGGCGAACAGCGAACCGATCATCACGCTGTGCGCGCCGGCGGCGAGCGCCTTGGCCACATCGCCCGAGTAGCGGATGCCGCCGTCGGCAATGACCGGCACGCCCTTTTCCGCGGCGACGCCGACGACATTCAGCACCGCGGTCAACTGCGGCATGCCCGCACCCGAGATAATGCGCGTGGTACAAATCGAACCGGGCCCGACACCGACCTTCACTGCATCGACCCCCGCCTCGATCAGATCGCGCGCTCCTTCCTGGGTGACGACGTTTCCGGCGACCAAATCGACACCCGGGAACCGCTGCTTGACCTTGCGGACGGTATCCACGACAAGCTGCCCGTGCCCGTGAGCCGTATCGATCACGATGGCGTCCACGTGAGACGCGACCAACGCCTGCGCGCGGTCGAGTTCGCCGGGTGTCGTGCCGATCGCTGCGGCGACCCGCAACCGGCCCAGGTCGTCCCGGTTCGCGTTGGGAAAATCGCGCAGCTTGTTGATGTCCTTGATGGTGAGCAACCCTTGAAGACGGCCCTTCTCGTCCACGATGGGAAGTTTTTCAATCCGGTGCTTGTGCAGGAGTTTCTTGGCCTCTTCCATCGTCGTGCCCGGCGGCACGGTGACCAGCCGGTCCTTCGTCATCACTTCGGCAATCGGCTGGTCCCAGTCCTCCTGGAATCTCAGGTCGCGGTTCGTCAGGATGCCGACGAGCTTGCCGCTCTTGTCCGTGATCGGCACTCCGGAGACGTGGTAGCGCCCCATGAGCTCTTCGGCGTCACGCACCGGGCGGTCCGGTGTGAGCGTGAACGGATCCGAGATGATTCCGGCTTGCGATCGTTTGACGCGATCGACCTCGAGCGCCTGTTCCTCGATCGTGAGGTTGCGGTGGATGACGCCGATGCCGCCTTCCTGCGCGAGCGCGATCGCGAGCCGCGACTCGGTCACGGTGTCCATTGCGGCGCTGGCAACGGGAATGTTCAGCGGGACATTACGAGAGAAGAGCGTGCGCAGATCGATCCCGCTCGGGAGCACATCGGACTTGGCAGGCTTCAGGAGCACATCGTCGAAGGAGAACCCCTCGGAAATGCGATCCTCAAAATGCATTGCGCCCCTCGCTCAAAACGAGTTTTTTTGACTGCGCCAGCCGGATACTGGCAGCGGAAGGGCTACCAGTTAAAGGATTATACGGATGGGCCACGGGGGTGTTCAACCACGCCTGCGGCGCGGTTCAGTCGTCCGTATCGGCCCGGGCGCGTTCGTCCTCGCGCGTGAGCACCCGGCCCGGGAGCGCCAGCGTGGGTTTGCCGTCGTCCACGAGGAACGTGCCGTTCGCAATTACGAACGGTATTCCCTCGGCGTACCGGTGCGGATCGAAGAACGTCGATTTGTCCCGAACGGCGGCCAGATCGACGAGTGTGATGTCGGCCGCGTAGCCTTCGCGAACGTAGCCGCGGTTTTCCAGTTCCAGAATGTCCGCCGGTAGACCCGTCATCGATCGCAGCGCCTGCTCAATGCTGACCACGTGGTCGTCCAGCGCGTACTTGCGCAGTTTCCGCGGGAAGGTACCGTAGTACCGCGCGTGCATGAACTCCTCGCCGGGCAACGTCACGCCCGCGTCCGACGCCGTCGCCACCCAGGGCTGCGCGGCAAAACGTCGCACGTCGTCTTCGTCCATCGAAAACCCGCGCAGCACGGCTCCGCCGAAGCGGTCGCGGTAGCCTTCGAACTGCAGCGCGTACACCGCCTCGACCGGCGTAATGTCTCGCGCCGCGGCGAACTCGGCGAGTGTCTTGCCGATGAGTCGCCTGTCCGGGTAGTCCAGCATCACAATGTTTCCGGGTCCGCCTCGTTGCAGGATGTCATGCAACACGTCGCCCGCGAGCCGTTTCGCCGCGGCATCGTCGGACAGCACGGTGCGCAACGCCTCCGCGTAGTCGGTCGGGTCTGTGAACCCGTTCAACACCCAGCGCGGCAGGAGCACCATGGTGCCGTCGCTGCCCGACGTGTCGTACGGGTACTGGTCGGCGAATATCGGCACGCCACGTCGGCGCGCAGCGGCGATGGCCTTCACAATGTCCACGCTCTTCCCCCAATACTGCCGGCCGCGCGCCTTGATGTGCGTCGCCACGCTGGTCACGCCCGTCTGCTCCGCGATCGCGATCGTCTCCAGCACCGAATCGAGCATCGTGCCCGGAGACGCGCCGTCGTCGTCGGCACTGGGCACCCACCACATTGGATCGATGCCCGACGCGCGCTCGTGAACAATGTAGATGCCGCGATACGGGCGCAGTTCGCCGACCAGCGCGACGAGTTCGTCCGTTGTGCTCCAGATCCCCGGCTCGTATTCGAGTCCCGCCGTCATGCCCCATGCGCCGTCGTCCATGCCCTGGCGCAGCATGTTTTTCATCGATTCGAGTTCGTCGGGCGTCGCGGCGCGCTCCTTGTCCAGCCCCGTGAGCGCCGCGCGGCGAATCGTGTTGTGCCCGACCATCAGGATCGCATTCGGGCCGAACCCGGCGCGCTCGAGCTGTTCGCGTTGCCGGCGAATGTCAATGAGGCTGCGGCCGTCCTGATTCACCACGACGGTCGTCACGCCCTGGGTGACCAGGTTCGGCGCGGCGCGGCGGAGCGCGTCGTGCGATCGCAGTCCGCCGCTCTCGCCGCCGCCGTCGGCGTGGCTGTGCAGGTCGATGAACCCCGGCGCGATCGTGAGCCCCTTCGCGTTGATCGTGCGCGCCGCTGTCGCCCCCGAAAGGTTGCCGACGGCGGCAATCGTACCGCCGTTCACGCCCACGTCCGCGCGCGCGGCGGGCGCGCCCGTTCCGTCGAACACGTGACCGCCGCGAATGAGCAGATCAAACTCCTGCGCAGGCGCGCCGGCAGAAAACAAACACGCCGCCACGGCGGCGGCGCATCCCATCCACACTCGAAGTCCCATTCCACCTCGTCCGATTCGCCGCATACGCCGCGAAATCAGCCAATCTCGAATTCCACCGTTCCGCCCAGAATGAAGCACTGACACGCGAGCCGTTCGCCCGGGTCGAGCCCCATGTCCTCTTCCTTCTCGTTCAGCGGCCGGAGGTTCTCCATCCCGCTGACGACGGTGCACCGGCACGTACCGCACATGCCTTCGGTGCACCCGAACGGCATCCCCAACGCCTCGGCCGTTTCAAACACGCGCGAACCGTCGGCCAGCTCACGCTCATCGCCCTCAAAGCGAATCTTCGCCATTCCGAATCGCCGCTCCCATCAACCAATCGCGATAGTCTAGCGTGTCATCTTCGCCGTGCTCAACACCTCGCCTTGGGATGCGGCGGTTTCGCCGCCGCACTCCAAAGTAGTAGCATCCCAGTTTCTGCGAACGGGAGAAGCGCGCATGGATCTCGGGCTCAAGGACAAGGTCGGCATTATCACGGGCGGCGCGTCGGGGCTTGGCCGCGAAACCGCGCGCTATTTCGCGCGCGAGGGCATGCGGCTCGTGCTCGCCGACCGCAACGAGAAGCTGCTGAATGAGGCCGCGCACGAAATTCGCGGGATGGGCGCGAAGACCGCCGCCGTCACGTGCGACGTCACGAAGTACGCCGACTGCGAGAAGCTCGCGGCCGCTGCGGAGAAGGAATTCGGCGGCGCGGACGTGCTCGTCGCGGGCGCGGGCGTGAGCGCGCCGGGCGCGTTCTTCGTCGAGACCGCGCCGAAGGACTGGGACGCCATGCTCGACATCAACATTCGCGGCGTGCTGAACACCGATCGCGCTGTGGCGCCGCTGCTGATGAAACGCGGCGGCGGGTCCATCGTCAACATCGCCTCCGAGGCTGGAAAAGTGGGGGAGAAACGCATCGCCGTCTATTCCGCGACCAAAGGCGCCGTGATGAGTTTCACCAAGGCCTTCGCGCTGGAAATGGGCCGGTTCAAGGTCCGCGTGAATGCGGTCTGCCCGGGCGTCACGCGCACGCCCATGACCGCGGGATACGGCGGACCCGGTGACGAGATGTATCAGAAGGCGGCCAAGCTCTATCCCATGGGCCGGCTCGGCGAACCCGACGACATCGCCGCGATGATCACCATGCTTGCGTCGAATCAATCGACCTGGGTCACCGGACAGTGCATCTCGGTTAGCGGTGGCTTTGGGCGATCCTGATTGAGTTTGAACATAGGGAAACGCAGGTAACGGAGAAGTGATTCTGAATTCTCCGTTACCTCCGTTTCCTCATGTGTATCGATTAAGAATTCTCCGACTGTAGTGCTAAGATCGTAGGCGATGAGGACCGAATTCGCCAAGCTCTTGAAGCAAGTCCGGGGCGCGCATCCGGACGCGGACGATGACTTGCTGCGCCGCGCGTACCGCGTCGCCGACAAGGCCCACCAGGGCCAGCGGCGGCTCTCGGGCGACCCGCATATCACGCACAGCCTCGCGGTCGCGAGCATTCTCACGGGCATCGGCCTCGACATTCGCACGATCGGCGCCGGACTGCTCCACGACGTGCTCGAGGACACGCCCGTCACGTTCAGCGAACTCAAGCAGGAGTTCGGCGACGACATCGCGCGGCTGGTGGACGGGGTCACGAAGATCGGCACGATCCACCGGCCCGAGACCGTCGAAGGCGCGGTGACGGACGAGTTCAAACATGCGGAAAACCTGCGCAAGATGCTGGTTGCCACGGCAAAGGATGTCCGGGTCGTGCTCATCAAGCTGGCCGACCGGCTCCACAACATGCGCACGATCGAGTTTCTGCCGAAGCACAAAATCCAGCGGATATCGCAGGAAACGCTCGATATCTACGCGCCGATCGCGAACCGCCTCGGGCTCACGTCGTGGCAGTGGGAACTCGAAGACCACGCGTTCCACCAGTTGCACCCCGTCGAGTACAAGGAAATCGCCAAGGCCGTTGCGATGCGCCGCAGGGAGCGCGAGCGGATGTTGGAGGACCTGATGACGTTCCTGGGCGAACGCCTCAAGGAGGCCGAAGTCGAGGCGCGCGTCATCGGCCGGCCGAAGCACCTCTACGGCATCTACCAGAAAATGGAACGCCAGGGAAAGTCGTTTGAAGACGTGACCGATATTCTCGCCGTGCGCATCATCACGCAGACCGAAAGCGGCTGCTACAACGCGCTCGGCGTCATTCACCACCTCTGGCCGCCCGTCCGCGGACGGTTCAAGGATTACATCGCCGCGCCCAAGCTCAACATGTACCAATCCATTCACACCAGCGTCCGGTTGGACGGCGGGCGCCCGCTGGAGGTGCAAATCCGCACGGAGGAGATGGACCGCCGCTCGCGCGACGGCATCGCCGCCCACTGGAAATACAAGGAAGGCCTGCAACGCGCGGACGCGAATACGGAGTCGCAGCTTTACTGGCTGCGGCAGATGTACGATTGGCTCAAGGACGCGAACGCGCCCGAGGAGCTGTTCGAAAGCGTCCGCCGCGAAATCAGCACCAGCGCGGTCTACATCTATACGCCCAAGGGCGAGGTGAAGGAATTGCCGCTCGGCGCGACGCCGCTCGATTTCGCGTACATGATCCACACCGACCTCGGTCACACCTGCGTCGGCGCGAAGGTCAACGGCAGCATCGTCCCGTTGCGTTACCACCTGCAGAACAGCGACGTCGTCGAAATCATGACGTCAAAGTCTCAACGGCCGCACACGGACTGGCTCGAATTCGTTGTGACCGGCCGCGCGCGCACGCGCATCCGCCAGAAACTGCGCGAGCTCGAGGAACTGCCGAAGCAGGCCGGCCCGGGCGAGTCGCGCTCGGTCGCGCCGCCGCAGATCGCGCGGCCGCAGCCGGATCACGACCAGGTGGACGACGCGACGCGCGCCAAACTCGTGCGTATCGGCGGCGCGCAGGGCATGGAGGTGCAGTTCGGCAAATGCTGCAACGCGATGCCGGGCGAAGGCATCATCGGCTATGTCACGCGCCGGCACCTGATCACCGTGCACCGGTCGGACTGCCGCTTCCTCGAGGCGGCCGAACGCGAACCGGAGCGCCTCATCCCTGCGAGCTGGGAGGGTGACGAACTCGAACGGGTCGGCGTCCGCGTGACACTCGGCGCGCGGCCGAACGGGCTCGCGGACCTCATGACCGCGCTTCGCCCGATGAACCTCGACATCGCGCGCGCCGACTTTCGCACGGACGACGGCGAGAGCGTGTTTGAATGCGTCTTTGAGTGTGCCGATCCGTTGCAGCAGCGCCGCGTGATGAATGCGTTGCGGCAGGTGTCCGGCGTGCGTCGCGTCAGCGAATTTTCCGCGGACGAACCGGCGCACGCGGGATAGCCGCGTATGGACCGCTTCAAACTCGTCAGTCCATTCGAACCCGCGGGCGACCAGCCCGAGGCCATTGCCGATCTTACGCGGAACCTGCGCGACGGCGTCGATCACCAGGTCCTGCTCGGCGTGACGGGCTCCGGCAAGACGTTCACCATCGCCAACGTTGTCGAACAGGTGAACCGGCCGGCGCTCGTGCTCGCGCCGAACAAGATCCTCGCGGCGCAGCTCTATTCGGAGTTCAAGGCGCTGTTTCCCGAGAACGCGGTCGAGTATTTCGTGAGTTATTACGACTACTACCAGCCCGAAGCCTATGTCCCCGCGCAGGACCTCTACATCGAGAA
>CAYPNI010000012.1:38517-53205 GCA_964411925.1 uncultured Nitrospirales bacterium | reverse complement strand
CGAGGAAGTCCATCTTGAGCAGGCCGATGTCCTCGCAGCCCTTCATCTCGACCTGAGTCGCGACGGTCGTGGTGCCGGCAGCCTGGTAGAGCGGCACGATGTCCATGACGGGTTTGTCGCAGATGACGACGCCGGCGGCGTGGGTGCCGCAGTTACCCACGGTGCCTTCCAGCCGCTTCGCGAGCTTCCACAGCTTGCCGATTTGCGGGTCGCGATCGACCAGCGCGCGCAGCGCGGGTTCTTTGTCGTAGGCGTCGTCGAGCGAGATCTTCAGTTCGTCCGGAATGAGCTTGGCAATCTTGTCCGCTTCCGGATACGGCATGCCCATCACGCGGCCGACGTTTCGCAGGACGTTTTTTGCGAGCATGCGACCGAAGGTGACGATCTGGCAGACATTTTCGCGGCCGTACTTCTGGCGCGTGTACTCGATCATCTCTTCGCGGCGGACGTAGCAGAAGTCAATGTCGAAGTCTGGCATCGAAACGCGTTCGGGGTTCAGGAACCGCTCGAACAGCAGGTTGTAGCGGATCGGATCGATGTTCGTGATCTTGAGTGAATACGCGACCAGGCTGCCCGCGCCCGATCCGCGGCCCGGCCCGACGGGAATGCCCTGCCGGCGCGCGTGGGCGATGAGGTCCCAGACGACCAGAAAGTAGTCTGTGAACCCCATCTGGTTGATGACACTCAACTCGAAATCAACGCGATCGACCAGGTGACGCGCGGGTTTCTTGCCGAACCGTTCTTTCAGTCCCGCATGGACGAGGTCACGCAGGTAATCGACCTTGGCGACACCGTCCGGCGGTTCGTAGTGCGGAATGAGCTGCTGTTCCAGCGGAATCTTGACGTTGCAACGCTCGGCGATTTTCTCCGTGTTCGACACCGCGTCCGGCCACGCGCTGAACAACTCGCGCATCTCGGCCGGGCTGCGGAAATAGACCTGGTCCGTCGGGAAACGGAACCGTTCCTCGGCGTCGATCATCGCGTTCGTCTGGATGCAGAGCAGCGCGTCGTGCGCCTCGCTGTCGTCCTTTTCGACGTAGTGGACGTCGTTCGTCGCGATCAGGGTAAGGCCGTGGTGCTCCGCGAGTTCCGCCAGCAGCGGGTTTACCTTGGCCTGTTCGGCAATGCCGTGGTCCATGAGCTCGACCAGGAAATTGTCCTTGCCGAAGATCGCGACGTACTTCTCAATGGCGCGGTTGGCCTCGTCCATCTTGCCCGCCATCAGCCAGCGCGGCACTTCGCCGGCGAGGCAGGACGTCGTCGCGATCAGTCCCTCGCTGTATTTCGCGATCAGTTCATCGTCCACGCGCGGACGGTAATAGAACCCTTCGAGGAAGCCGAGCGAACTCAGCTTGCACAAATTGAAGTAACCGGTGTCGTTCTCGCAGAGCGTGAGAAAGTGATAGTAGTTCTCCTCGCCGCGTTGCGTGCGGTCCCGGCGTCCGTTCTTCGCCAGATACAACTCGCAGCCAATGATTGGCTTGATGCCCTGCTTCTTCGCGGCCTTGTAGAACTCGAGCGCCCCGAACATCACCCCATGGTCGGTGATCGCGCACGACTTCATGTCGAAATCACGGCATTTCTTGAGAATCTCCTGGATCCGGCAGGCGCCGTCCAGCAAACTGTACTCCGTGTGGCAATGAAGATGGGTGAACCCCGCGCTCAACTCAATGCCTCCAGGACCAGGCTCAACGCCCGTTCCGCAGTCTGATTCTTGACCCGTTCGCGGTCACCCGTGAACTGGCAGCGCTCCACGCGCGTGCCCGCCGGCCCCGCGACCCCGATGTACACCAGCCCGACGGGCTTCTCCGGCGTGCCGCCGCTCGGCCCGGCGATGCCGGTGCACGCCACGCCGTACGTTGCGCCAAACCGCGCCCGCGCTCCCTCGGCCATCTGTCGCGCGACGGCCTCGCTCACCGCGCCATGTTCCACGAGCGAGGCCTTCGACACGCCCAGCAGCGACACTTTCGCCTCGTTGCTGTAGGAAACGACGCCCCCGAGGAAATACGCCGACGACCCGGCGACATTCGTGACGCGATGCGCGATCAACCCCCCGGAACACGACTCGGCGGTGGCCAGACTGCCACCGGTGACACGCAGCCGTTCCCCGATGGTCTCCTCAAGCGTCGCGCCCAAGGTGTCATGTCCCCCAGCGCGACGTACCCTAACATCCAACGAACCGATTGGCAATAGCGCGCGGAGCAGGACCGTGATAAGGTAGCCGCCGTGATGGGAGTTGTCGTGCAAGTCGTTCGGAAGATTACAGTTCTGTCGTTGGCCTACCTCTCCGGATGCTTGACCTACATGCCGGAGGGCGACGTGTCGCCTCCGCGCATCGCGCTCGTGGGGGACAGTTGGCCGCTCATCATGCGCTACCACGGCGGCTTCACTCAGGCTTTCGTCGAGCAGGGGTATCGCAAACGCCAGGTGCGCAACGTCGCGGTCGGCTGGTCGTACCTGGGACTCACCGAGCAACGCCTCGCGTTTCAGGGCATAGAGGCCTACCGGTTCGTGGACGAATCGCGCCTCGACGCACTCGACGAGGTACTCGAACGCATTCCGACGATCGAGATTATCCATTTCACGATCGGCGGGGCCGACTTCCTGCACGACATGCCGGGCGGCCTGCCCGCGCACGAGCAGGAGGTGTACTTCCGCGAGCACGTCGCCGGGCACGTGGACGCGATCCTGACGCGACTCGAAACGTCGCATCCGGACAAACTCATTGCGTTCGTCGGTTACGACTATCTGAACTTCCGAGACGCGATGGCGACCAACAAGCGCACCCACGCGCGCTGGGAACGTTTACATCAGCCCGAACCAGTGTTCCTGAACGAGATGATGTGGCGGCTTACGCAACTGCTTCAGGAAGTCGTCGCGAAGCACCCGGGCGTCGTGTTCGTCGATGTGACTGGTCTGACCAAATCGCGGCTGGGGGCCGACCCGTCCATGTGGGAGCCCGCGCCCATCGAGGGGATGTGGAAGGATGGCATGCACCTCTCCCGCGAAGGCAACGCGGCGCTGGCCCGGCATTGCCTGGAGACAGTCTATTGGGACCGGTTGATGCCCCTGCGCGATTCCCATGACAGGATCATCTACCCGACGGGAGCGCCGCCGGGGCGACGCCGGAATTCGACAAAAGGACCGAAATCCCCGGGTGTTGAGACCGCTCGAGGGCCGGCGGCGGAACAGTCCCAAGTACCGGCGCGCCAATGATCTCCGCATCCGGCCCTTGCCGCCTAACTCCTTTCGCGGTATACTCTTGTGCATGATGACGCACGCTTCCATAGTGCGTCTTGGGGGAATCGGGCTCGCGGCTTTAGTATGGGCCGCGGGGTGGGTACCGGTCGCCTGGGCGCAGCAGAGCAAGCACAAGACCTACTTCGTCGGTACGGACGGGGTGCCGGTGCTGACAAACCGGCCGCATGCCTATCGCAATAACGCCGACTACGAAGAGGTAAAAATCAATTTCGAGCCCGTCATCGTTACGGGCAACTTCGTTTTCTCTCCGGGCAGCGGGGAACTCTCGTCGGGCGACCTCGCGAGCCTGGTGCGCTATTGGTCGGGCATCTACAACCTGGACCCCAACATGGTCTTCGCCGTCATCCGCGCCGAGAGCAATTTTAATCCCTACGCCGTGTCCAAGGCCGGCGCGCGCGGCCTGATGCAGATCATGCCGGCAACCGGCGCGGAGATGCGCATCAGGGACCTGTTCGACCCCGAGCAAAACGTCGCCGGGGGCACGCAGTATCTCGCCAAGATGATGGAGCTGTTCGACGACAACGTCGAGCTTTCACTCGCCGCGTATAACGCCGGACCGGGTGCCGTGAAGAAACATGGAGGTATCCCGCCCTTCAAGGAGACGCGGGACTACGTCCGGAAGGTGACCGCGTACACGCGCGAATACGCCCGGGGCGGGGGCGATTTCCGCCTCGCGAGTTCGGCCGCGCCGCGGCCCGAGGATTATCTGCCCGAGCAGATGGGCCGCTTCACCATTCGCTACAAAAGCGGCGCGACGCAGCCCGCGGACAAAATCGAGGAACAGGAACTGTTCTACGTTGCGGAGTACGAGGGCCGCAAGTATCTTGTCCGGAAGAAATTCGTCGAGAAAATCGTAAAGGAAAATTGATCCGCCCCCGGTACGCATAGGTCCGCCGTCGATCAGATAAGACGTGGGAGGGACCTGAAATGGGGTGGCGCGCCGCATAACTCTCGATTCCGTCGTCCCCTGGGGCCGATCGTTTGACGAATACTGCCGGATGTTTGCGCTCCGGTCAGTCGATCTGTGCGGCAAAATCCTGGGTTGTGCCGATGGCCCGGCGTCTTTCAATGCGGAACTGACCGCGCGTGGTGGACGGGTCGTTTCTGCGGACCCGCTCTACGCGCACTCCGCGGCGGAAATTCGATCTCGCATCGCAGACGCGCGCGACCGTGTAGTCGCCAACACCCGCCGCAACCTCGGCGCGTACAACTGGGACGTAATCACGTCGCTCGACGCGCTGGAAGCGCTTCGAATCGCGGCAATGGAGCGGTTCCTCGCGGATTACGACACTGGAATCGCCGAGGCGCGGTATCTGCCGGTCGCGCTGCCCGACTTGCCCTTCGACGTTGGTTCGTTCGATCTCGTTTTGTGTCCACACTTCCTGTTTCTGTATTCGCCCACCCTATCGTTCGATTTTCATCTCCGATCCCTGCGAGAAATGCTCCGCGTAGGACGCGAGGTACGGGTTTTCCCGTTGCTCGATTTCGACGGGCGACCCAGTCCGCATCTTGCTCCTGCCATCGATCAATTGGCGTCCGAGGGCTTCCGGGTTCGAATTGTCCGCGTCCCGTATGAGTTCCTGCGCGGCGCAAACGAGATGCTCGTGCTTCGGCGGGATTTTGGTCGTTAAACCGTTGATTCTTAAGGGGTTGAAGAGTCATTTTTGAATGTGTTGACAAATCTGAATTTTCAGACTATACTTGTGTCGTTGATCGAGTCGAGGAGTTGGTTCATGCCCAAGCCGTCGAATAGCGACTGTTGTTCAGCCGAAGCTGGCTTCCACGTGGACGCGGTGATCAATGTGGATGAACGCGGCCAGATGGTATTGCCCAAGGACGTGCGCGAGCGCGCCGGGATTCTGCCGGGCGACAAACTCGCGCTCATCACGTGGCAGAAGGACGGCGAGGTGTGTTGCATGTCGCTGGTAAAGACTACAGCGCTGGCCGACATGGTCAAAGGACTGCTCGGCCCGATGGTGCAGGAAATCGGCGTGGGTAAGTAACGGCTGCAGGCTGCCCGTATGGGCGGCGCGACGGAGGTGTTGAAATGGCTACGACGGACATTCGAGACGCGGTGAAGGAGCGTTACGGGCGCATCGCCGAGCGGAAATCGGCGTCGTGTTGCGGCCCGAAAGTCGAGGACACGATCAGTACGGCCGTCGGATACGGGCAGGACGACCTCGCCGCGGTACCGGACGGTGCGAACCTCGGGCTCGGTTGCGGCAATCCGGTGGCGCTGGCGTCGCTGCGCGAGGGCGACACCGTGCTCGACCTGGGATCGGGCGCCGGGTTCGATTGCTTCCTCGCGGCGAAACGGGTGGGGGAGAGCGGACGGGTCATCGGCGTGGACATGACGCCATCGATGCTGGCGAAGGCGCGGGCCAACGCGGAACGCGGTGGATACAAGAACGTCGAATTCCGGGAGGGGCACATCGAGTCGCTCCCGGTGGACGCCAACTCGGTGGACGTGGTCATCTCCAACTGTGTCATCAATCTCTCGCCGGACAAGGAAGCCGTGTTCCGCGAGATTCACCGCGTGCTCAAGCCGGGCGGCAAGTTCTTCATTTCCGATCTCGTCTTGCTCAACGCGCTGCCGGAGAGCATCACGTCGTCAGAGGACCTGTACTGCGCCTGCGTCGCCGGCGCGTGGCTGAAGAATGACTACCTCTCGGCGATGAAAGTCGCCGGATTCGGAGCAGTCCGCGTGGAGCGGGAGGCGCGTTATCCGATGGATCTCTACGAGGGCGACGAGCGCGCGCGCCGGATCATCGAGTCCAACCCGAAGATCACGAAAGACGATTTACGCAACGCCGCTGAGGCCGTGGTCAGCGTGCAGGTTGAAGGTACGAAGGGAATCGGCGAGTCGGGCCAGGCGTGTTGTGGCGGCAATTGCTAGCGTTTACGCCGCGGCCGCCTTTGCGTTGAGATTGGAAGCGTCCGGCCCGAAGGGCTTGAGTGTGATGATGAGCAGCGGCAACAACGTCATCGAGGTCAGGAAGCCGACGAACAGCGCCAGGGCCGTGAAGAGACCGAAGTAGACATTGGGAATGAAATTAGACAGGCACACGATCGCGAAACCTACGACCGTCGTGATTGTTGTGTAGTAAATCGCTCGGCCTATGCTGTTATGGCAGCGGTACATCGCGGCCTTGTAGTCACGGTCCACCTGGTATTCGTGCCGGAACCGGTGCAGGTAGTGGAGCGCGAAGTCCACGGCCTCGCCGAGAGATACACCCGCGATCATAATCGTCAGGATGTTGAGCGGGATCCCGGCGAGACCCATGATGCCGAGCGTGGTCATCACGGGCGGCACGTTGGGCAGGAACGCGATCGTCGCCAGAGTCGGCGATCGAAACAAGATCAGAAACATCAGCCAGATGGCGCCGTAGCTGACCGCGATGGTCTTGATCTGCGAAGCATAGAGGCTCTGCAGCATGTTGTTGTAGAGCACGAAGATCCCGGTCTCGCGCGGCCGAATCTTGCCGTCGGCAAAGACGGGAGAGGTTTCAAAAAACTCATGGAACCGTTCGATCAGGTCCTTTCGGTTCAGGGAGCGCGACGTTTCCTGGACGCGGAGCGCGATGCGGACCTTGTCGCGTTCTGGAGTGAGGTAGGGCCGGATCACCGCTTCCTGGATGTCCTGCGGGACCAGCTTGAGCATTCCTTTAAGCAGGGGCGTGGGGATAGCGCCCTGCTTCCAGACGCTCTCTGCTACTTGGAGCATGGTATCTGGAGATAAGACCTTGCCGCTTTCCGGCTGGGCCTCCACCCACTGGTGCACCTCGCGGAGCTTGGCAAGATTTTCCTTCTCGAGCCAGAAATCCTGGCCATCCGCTTCGAGAATGATTTCCAACGGCGTCGTTCCGCCGAGCTCGCGGTCGATAACGGTCATGCCCTGGTGAATTTCCGTGCGTTCGCGGAAATAGTCTATGAACCGGTTCTCGACTTTCAGCTTGGAGATACCGTATCCGCCAGTAACGACGATGGCGATGAAGAGCACATAGACAATAACCCCGTGGCGTTCGGCGAAACGCGCGTAGACCCGCATGGCGGAGTCGTCGAGTTTTTCCGCTTCGTGCTTCGGGAGCGCGCCCTTGGGAAAGTACTGCAGCGCCGCGGGGATGACGGTAAACAACAAAACGAACGCGACCATAATGCCCGCGGATACGACCAAGCCCAAGTCTTTAAGCGGGCGGATGTCCGCCACCAGCAGCGAACCGAAACCAACCACGGTTGTCAACGACATGTAGAAGCACGGAACGGCGACGTGTCGCACCGTCTCGAGTGTAATTTCACGCGTCGTGAAATCCGGATGACGGGCGTAAATCTCCTGAAAGTGCGCGACGATGTGGATGGCGGTCATGAGTGTGATTACGATGAGCATCGCCGGGAAATTCGACGTAACGATGGTTCCCGTCCATTCGCGATATCCCATGTACCCCATCATGATGAACAGGACCATGGCACAACACAGCAGCGGCAATAGCACCCACTTCAACCGGCGGAACAACAGCGTGAGCGTGATGAGCACGAGCGCGAACGACGCCGCGCCGAAGATGGCGATGTCCCCGCGCACATAAGAGATGATGTCTGCGATGATCATCGGCACACCGCCGGCGTGCAATTGCCCGATCTGGGGCTCGTACTTGGCCACGATCGCGCGGCATTTCTCGATGTTGTCAGTGTTCTGCGCGATTTCCAGCGCGTGCTGTTCGGTGTAGACGGCTTCGACGCTGACCAGTTCGGCTGTTTCCTCGGGCGTAAGACCGGAATCGCGCGCCTTGTCCTTGAGAGACCGCCGTCTGTTATAACTGTCCGTATACGCCTGAGGCGGGTCCCTAAACGTCACTTGGAGCGTCGTGGTCTTGCCGTCCTCGCTCACGAGATAGTTCTTGTATAGAGGGCTTGTCGTGAGTTCGACGCGTGCCAGTTCGACATCGGCTCCGGTGAGCA
Source organism: uncultured Nitrospirales bacterium (assembly GCA_964411925.1). GTDB lineage: Bacteria > Hydrogenedentota > Hydrogenedentia > Hydrogenedentales > VFKU01. The sequence continues at coordinate 44,991 of CAYPNI010000012.1, read as the reverse complement.
ACGTCTTGTAGCCCGTGGCCATCTGCACGAACGACACCGGCGGACTGTGGAACAGCGGGACGTTCAGGATGCTCGTTACCGATTCCACATCGTCGAGGGCCGCGAACTCATCAACCATCGCTTTGATGAGTTCCAGTGTCTTGGGCTCAAATAGGCTGCCCGCCTCGGGGGGCGTGACCGTGACGAAGATGTAATCATCCGATCCGAAGAGATCGCGGGTATCGTGGTAGTAACGCAGATCCGAGTCGTTCTCGAGGACGATCGATTCGCTGGACGCATCAAGTTCAAAGTCTTTTACATGGAACGCGAAGAACGCGAATACGCCGAATGCGATGACCAGAACCGCCCACGGGTACTGCAGCACGGTGCGGTCGTAGAGACGCACCAGCCAATCCAGATGGAAAACGGTCTCTCGTTTTTCCTTCATTAAGCCACCTGACCGTTCCCGCGCGAGCGCGCGCCCCCACTATCCGACACTATAATGACCGTTTCATGTCAAACGGTTCCACCGTGACTGAATTGCACTCTGAATTCTCGCGTTTCCTCGGAATCGTGCGAACGAGTTGAGGCGCTTTTCGCACCTTTGTTGAACGATTACCCCTGAACTTTGAATCGGATCGAATCGGGCCATATGCGACGGCGAGTTAGTAGTCCACGAGCGTCTTGGGCCGCGCCGCCGCGCGCAACGCGTTCAGAATGACGGCGACGTCGATGACTTCCTGTGCGATGGCGCCCGCGACCGGCGGCAAAAAACCGAAACTCGCGATGAGCATTCCGAAGATGCTCAGCGCCATACCGCCGATGGCGCTCTGCAGCGCGACGGCGCGCATGTGGCGGCTGATGTGGAAGAACTCATCGACCTTGCCGAGCGACGGGGTCATGACGACGGCGCCCGCCGCTTCGCCGGTCACGTCGCTGTGTTGGCCGAACGCGATGCCGACCGTGGCACTCGCGAGGGCCGGCGCGTCGTTGACGCCGTCGCCGACGAACAGAGTCTCGGCGGACTTGTTCTCCTCCTTCACGATGGCGACCTTGTCTTCGGGGCTCATCGACGCGCGCACGTCGGTAATGCCGACGAGGTCGCCGAGATACTTCACTTCGGACTCGCGATCGCCCGAGACGAGCATGACTTTCTTGAACCCGTGCTTGGCGCTCAAGTGTTCGATGAACGGCCGGCTCTCCTTTCTCGGGGAGTCTCGAAACTGATACGTCGCCGCGAGCTTGCCGTCGATCACGATGACGCACTCGAGACCCGACGCGACGGGCGGCAGTAACGATTCGTCCGCGCCGGACATCGCGAGATAGCGGCTGCGCTTGGTCACTTCGACGCGCCGGCCCTCGATGTGGCCCGTGAGGCCCTGGCCGGGCGGTTCGCTCACGTCCGCCGCGGGGACGGGCCGGACGCCGGCGGAATCGGCCGCGGCAACGACGCTTTGCGCGAGCGGGTGCTTCGAGTACCGTTCGAGCCCCGCGACCAGCCGGAGGACGTCGAGCTTGTCGAACGCGGGGGAGACGTGTTGATTCACGAGTACCGGTTCGCCGTACGTCAGCGTGCCAGTCTTGTCGAAGATCACGGTGCTGCACTTGTCCGCGCGTTCGAGCACCGCCGGGTCGCGCACGATGATCCCGCGTTTGGCCGCGAGCGAGATCGCGCCGATGATCGCGACGGGAATCGCAATGAGCAACGGACAGGGCGTGGCGACGACGAGAACGGCGAGGAAGCGCAGCGCGTCGCCGCTGGCAAGCCACGCGATCAGCGCGATGCCGACCGCGACGGGCGTGTACACCGCGCCGAGGCGATCGGCGAGCCGGCGGATCTGCGGGCGGTTCTCCTCGGCCTCGCGCATGACGGCGACGATTTTCGCGTAGCGCGAATCGACCGGGAGTTTGGACGCCTGAATCGTCAGCGCGGACTCGCCGTTGACCGCGCCGGAGATGACCGCGGTGCCCGGGCCCTTGGAGATCATGTACGGCTCGCCGGTCAGGTAGGCTTCGTCCATGACGCCGTGCCCCTCGACGACCGCGCCGTCCGCGGGACACGCCTCGTGCGGCAGGACGACGAGCAAGTCGCCGACCTTGACGTCCGCGAGGGGAACGTCCTCAATCGTCCCGTCGCGCTTGCGGTGCGCGACATTGGGCATGCGCCGCGCCAGCGCCTTCAGCACCGACGACGCGCTTGCGACCGCGTACCGTTCGATGGTCTCGCCGCCGGAGAGCATCAGCACGACGAGGCAACCGGCGAGGTATTCACCCAGCAGAATCGACGTGACAATGGAGATACCCGCGAGCAAGTCCGAGCCGAATTCGCGGCGGAAGAGCTTTAACGCGAGATCGATGACAAGCGGAATGCCGCCCAGCGCGAGCACGGCATAAAGCGGCACGACGCGAACGCCGGGCGCGGCGTCGAACGCATAACGAAGAACCAGGAATGCACCGATGCCGAGGATCGCGCAGACCGCGATCGCGCTTTCCTTGGAGAGCAGACTCTTGTCGACGTTCAAGTCACTCCGGTTCGCGTGAACGAGCCGCCCTCGCTGCGTGCACTAGTTCTGCGAGGGGACGGGCCGCTCTTTGGGGCCGTTGTAGATACTGAGCGGCCGGTAGATGCGGTTGCCCTGGGTCTGTTCAATGACATGCGCGCACCAGCCCGTGACGCGCGAGGCGACGAACAGCGGCGTGTACAGGTCCAGCGGCAGGTCGAGCAGGTAGTAGGTCAATCCGCACGGGTAGTCCACGTTCGGGAAAATCTTCTTGTCATTCACCATCGGTTCCTTGATGGCGTCGTAGATCCCCATCCACTTCTGCGCGCCTTTCTGTTCGGCCAGTTTGCGCAGTTCGCGTTCGAGAATACGCGCGCGGTGATCGCCGTTCTTGTACACGCGATGGCCGAAGCCCATGATTTTCTCTTTGCGTTCGAACGCGGTCTTCATCCATTCCTGCGCTTCCTCGGGAGACTTGAACCGCTGGATCATCTCCATCGCGGCTTCGTTCGCGCCGCCGTGCAGCGGGCCCTTGAGCGCGCCAATCGCGCCGACGACGGACGAGACCATGTCGGACATGGTCGAGGTGATGACACGCGCCGTGAACGTGCTCGCGTTAAAATCGTGCTCTGCGTACAGGATGAGCGTGAGGTCAATGAGTCGCGCGGCGAGCGCCGTGGGCTCCTGGCCGTGCGACTGGTACAGCACCTGCGCGGCGTGGGAGAGGCCGGCCTTCGGCGCGATGGGCTCCTTGCCGTTCTTCAGGCGAAACCGCGCCGCAATGATGCCCGCGATCTGCGCCGTGAGATAGATCGCGCGCTCGCGTTGCGCCTCGGGCGATTCGCCCTTCGTCGGGTCGAAATGGCCGCTGTATGAGACCATGCTTCGCAGCACGTCCATCATGGCGACGTCATTTGGAATGTTGCGCAGCGCATCGACCAGCTTCGGTTGGAGCGGCCGGTATTTTTCGAGCGTCGACTTGAGCTTCTTCAACTGGTCCGCGTTCGGCAAGTCGCCGAACAGCAACAGGTACGCGACTTCCTCAAACGTCGTCTTCTCGGCCAACTGCTCGATCGGATAACCGCGGTACAGCAGCACGCCCTGGTCCACGCACGCGATCGACGTCTCGCCGGCGATGACACCCGCCAGGCCGGGGCTGTAGCTCTTGTCGTTGTCTGACATGGTTTCCCTTTCCGGTTTCCGATCGAGGATGCCGCTGTCCACGCGGCGGATTCGTATGCGGGCCGAAACTTGAGCGGCCGCTCAGTCGCCGCGCCATTGTACCGAAGATCGGCACGCCAGTTGAAACGGGCCGGCCCAATTCAAACGCGCGGCCCTACGAACCCACCGGCTTGTCTACTTTGCCGCCGTATTCGAGCAGGTCGTAGAGCGCCTGGCGCGTCTGCATGCGCTCGAGTACGGACTTTTGCGTCCCCTCCGTTTGAATCGCGGCGAGAACTTCCTCCATCGCCTTCATCGCAGCTCGCTGGAGCGTCACAGGAAAAATGACAAGGCGGTAGCCCATTTGCGCGAATTCGTCTACGCTCAGATACGGTGTGGTGCCGAATTCCGTCATGTTCGCGAGCAGGTATGCCGGTACTTCCTTCGCCACGCGCGCAAATTCGTCCGCGCTGCGCAGCCCCTCGGGAAAAATCGCGTCCGCCCCCGCCTCGATGTAGAGATTCGCGCGGCGGATGGTCTCCTCGATGCCAATGACGCCGCGCGCGTCGGTCCGCGCAATGAGCAGGAAATCGTCCGACGCTTTTGCGCCGGCGGCGGCCTGAATTTTTTCGCAGAAAGCCTCCGCAGGCACAAGCTCCTTGCCCTCGAGGTGTCCGCAGCGTTTCGGAAATACCTGATCCTCGAGATGGATCCCGCTGACGCCCGCCTCCTCCATGACGCGTACCGTCCGGGCCGTGTTGTCCGCTTCGCCGTAGCCCGTATCCGCATCGGCGACGATCGGCAGCGAGGTTACGCGCGCGATCGATTTCGCATGCACCTCGGCCTCGGTCAGCGTCATCAGCCCGACATCGGGCACGCCGCCGACGCTGTTGGCCAGCACCGCGCCCGAGAGATACATTGCGTCAAATCCCATTCTCTCGATGAGGCGGCCGCTGAGCGCGTTGATCGCGCCGGGGAGCACGACGCACTTTTCGTCAAGCAGCGCGCGTAACCGGGCTGATCGGACTGAAGAAGAGGAGATCACGGTGGTCCTTTCAGGAGCCTGCGGCGGTAGCCTTGATCGGGCGGAAGGGCTGTGTCAACCGGCGTTCGCCAGCACCTGCCGGATCGTTTCGAGCATAGACTCGCGCGTATACGGCTTTTGAACGAAGGCCTCGAAGCGGTCGCCGTTGATACGGTCCTTCACTTCCTGTTCCGTGTATCCGCTCGAAAGCACGACTGGAACATCTGACCCGCTCTTGCGCAGCTCGTGGAGCGTCTCGACCCCGTCCATGACGGGCATGGTCAGGTCGAGCAGCACGAGGTCGATCTGGCCCGCCTCGCGCGCGAAGACTTCGAGGCCCTGCGCGCCGTCCACGGCCGTCAGCACACGATAGCCGGACTCCGCCAGGATCGCGGCGGCAATGTTGCGCACCATCTCCTCGTCGTCCACGATGAGGACCGTACCGTATGCATCCAAATCGTGCCGCGTCACAACCCGGTTGGACCAGGCCTTCTTGGGCGCAGGCCTGGCCAACGTCGTTGCCGGAAACAACAGCCGAATCGTCGTGCCCGCGCCGGGCTGGCTCTCGATCTTGATGGTCCCGCGGTGTCCGCGCATGATGCCGAGCACGGCGGACATCCCCAGCCCGCGGCCGGTGAACTTGGTCGTGAAGAACGGATCGAAAATCTTCGTCCGCGTGGCCTCGTCCATTCCGCATCCGGTGTCGGTCACGTCCACGTGAACATACGTGCCGGCCGGTAGTTCTGCGTCGATGTAGGGGCTCGTCAAATACTCGCGCTTGGCCTCAATGGTTCCCGTCGCGATGCGAATGTCGCCCGGCTGGTCGCCGAGCGCTTCGGACGCGTTCGTGATGAGGTTCATCACGACTTGTTGTACCTGCGCCGGGTCGACCTCGACCAGCGGCAGGTCGGGGCTAAAATCGTAGTGGATGCGGGCCTTCTTGCTGATCGAAATTTCGAGTAGATGCGCGAGTTCGTCGACCAGCTTGCCGAGATCCATCGGCATGACGACGAACCGGCCTTTGCCGGAGTAGGCGAGCATTTGCTTGGTAAGGTCGGCTGCGCGCTGAGACACTTTCTGGATTTCGTTAACGTGTTTCGCCGCGGGCAGGTTCGTGCCGGTAAGAGAATACGACGCGAGACTCGCGTAACCCATGATGCCCGTGAGCAGATTGTTGAAGTCGTGTGCGATACCACCCGCCAGCACGCCCAGGCTCTCCAGTTTTTGCGCCTGACGCATCTGCGCCTCAAGGCTGCGGTGTTCTTCCTCCGCACGCGCACGCTCCAGGGCGACGGTCGCGAGCCGCGCAGCCGCGTCGATCAGCTGTAAATGCAGCCGGGACGGTTTGCGCGGTTTCGAATAGTACATGGCAAACGTTCCGAGCAGGCGCCCGCCCGCGCTTAAGACCGGCTGCGACCAGCACGCCCGCAGTCCGTGCGAGGTGGCCAGATCTTTGTACGCAATCCAGTACGGGCTCTGCGAAATGTCTTCGACGATCACGCGCTGCTTAATCGCCGCGGCCCGGCCGCAACTGCCGCACTCCGGGCCGATCTCGACACCGTCGACCGCCGCGTTGTAGTCGTCGGGCAGGTTCGGACCGGCGCCCATCCGCAGACGCTTGCCGTCCGCGTCCACGACGAGGATTGAACACAACATGCCCGGCGCCTGCGATTCGACGCTCTCGACAATCGATTCAAGGATCGTCCGCAGTGGCCGTCCTTCCGCGATCATCTCGAGGTTGCGCCGCTCGACACGCAGCATCTCTTCGACGGCCTTGCGCTGGCGGATGTCGCGCATCGAGCCGATGAT
>CAYPNI010000012.1:0-38417 GCA_964411925.1 uncultured Nitrospirales bacterium | reverse complement strand
AGAATCTGGCCCGTAAGCGACGTCTCGTAATAGACGTCGAGGATGTTGTCGAAAATGCTGCGGTATCGCGCCTCGCTCTTCGTCAGTTTGCCTTCGACTTCCTTGAGCGAGGAAATGTCCACGAACGTGCCCAGGAAACCCGCGCGGGCCCCTTCTTCGCTATAGAACGGCACCGCGCGCGCGGAAATCCACAACGTTTCGCACTCGCGCACATACCGGAATTCGACATCAAAGGGGCCGTGGGCCATCTGCAGTTTCGACCACGCATGATTCACGCGTGCCCGGTCGTCCGCGTGCACGCCATCGAGCCAGCCGTGCAACATCACCGAGTTCATCGATGCGCCCGTCATCGCGCTCCAACGATCGTTGACATACATCACGCGGCCGTCGGCGTTCGTCAGGAAGATTCCCACGGGCACCGCGTCTGCGAGCGCGCGGAAACGCGTCTCTTGCGCGAGAATCGCTTTGCGGGCGTCCGACCGGCCCGCCCGCGCCTCCGTAGGCCGAAGGATGATGACGTAGACCGGGTCGTCCTCGACCACCGCACACGCGACCGACGCCGTCTGGCCGCGGCGCTCGGATACGGGTTGTTCCTCGCCAATACGCACCCGCGCAGAGCCGGATTCCCCCGGCAGCAGCCGAAACAGCCGGATCTCATCGGCACACTCGGCGCCCACAATGGATGACAGGGACGAACCCGGCTTGGCAGCCGCCGCGTCATTCGCGGCGAGGACGGTCAGATTTACAGGATCAACGATGAGAGTGGGGAGCGGGCAATGCGCGAGCAGCACATAGAATTGCTGCCGCACTTGCAGCTGTTCCTCGCTGGACAGCTTCACCGAGAACTCCCCCTACCGCGACGGCACCCCACCGCCCCGCATATCCCGACATTACCAATAAATATATCACAAACTGAGTGGAAAATGAGAAAAGTGGCATGAATTCGTGCATATCCACGAACTGGCGGTGGTACCTGCTACTCGGGGCGTTTTCTCGTGGGGAGCGATTGGACCGGTCCGGAATGATAGATCCGGTGATCGTTAATTCGCACAGGAGCCACCTGCAGTTCGCCCTTGGGTACGTCTGACTTCGCAACGACGACGACGTGAGTGACCGACTTTGAATAAATATTCCTGATGACGCCACTGCCGCCGTGGAGTTCCGCAAGTGGCGTCGCCGTGAAAACTGAACCGTAACTGCCTTCGAACACGGCGACGCCTGCGGCGCCCGGCTTGGCCACCGGACCGTTACCCACGGAGCGCAATACGAACGTGTACGAGTATTCGTTCTCGGCTACCGCGGCAAATTCCCATGGTGCCGGCTCAAACGTCGAGTCGATTGTTTTGAATTCGGTAGGAGAAGTACTCAACGCACTGACGACATTCGCAACGGGGAGCATATATATCTTGGAAGTCTCGGCTTCATTGATGATCTCCGAATCGAAGAATTCCATGGGCTGAGCGGGGAGCCTTTCGCCTTGGTAGAACGCATTCGCCGTCACGAGCGCAGTGAAATGAAGGCAGCTTTGGTGCGCACGCGCAAGTGGCACGGTCGCAGCGAAGGAACCCGCGCAGAAGACGGCCGTTGTGGCGATGATGAGAACGAGGTTTCGTTGCACGACGCGGGGATGCGTTTCCAACAGCGCGAAATAGAGAAGCGCCGCGAATAGGCACGGAAACTCGGCGTACCGAGAAAGATAGGCCGGAGCCAGCCAAAACTTTCCCCGTACGTCTACGGCGTCCGTAAACCAGTACTCACGATCTGTCGGCGCGTCGATGGTCAACGGTCGGCCCCACGCCGCGAGGATCGCGTTCACGAGTACGAACGCCAACAAGCCGTAGAGGACGGGGTTCGTTTTCCAGTACCGGCGAACACTCACGTATGCGAACAGCGCCAGAAGCACGCACCCCGCGATCCGAGTCAGCCAAATCGTGGCCAGTGACATGCCCTCTCCCGGGTACCGGAGCCCAATCGCCCCGGTGTAGGCGCCCAACGTTACGGGAGATCCGAGAAACTCAAGGAAGTAACTCACCATGTGCCAACCGCGTTCCATGTGTCCGAATGCACGTTCGGAAGCCGGCGCCCCAATGGGCATGCCGATGCCATCGAAAACGCGCAGGACGAGCGGCGCGGACGGAATCAGCAAGTACACCGCGTGACTGGTGCGTTTTTGTTCGATGAGCAAAAACAGTGCGATGAGCAATGCGAACACGCCGCTGGCGAGACTGTATGCCGCCGCGATTAGCGCGACCGAAGCGAGAATCATTCCGGGCCACGTGTTACGTTGCAGGAAGAGGAACATCAGTGAGACAGAGAGGAGAACCGCGAAGTACTGAATTCCAAATCCCCAAATCAGCGGTAGGTAATACTGCGGCTGAAAAAAGAGGAGGAAGAACGGAGCGCAGAACGCGGCCGTCCGATACTCGGGCCTGGCGCAATACGCCGTGACGATACCTAGCGTGACCAACAGAAAAGTCGAGAAGAGATTCAGGTAGTAGAAATTCAAATGGCCCAAGATCGCGTACTCGGCGAGCGCAGGGAGTCGCGTGGTGACGAGTCGATGATCGATGTGTACGCCCAACAATCGCGCGAATCGTTCATCCCAGCTCTGCGACGGGAAATTCACGACATAGCGAACCGTGGCTTCCAGTTCATCGTGAAACGGGATGTTCGAGCCGTACAGCACGGTTATGGCGATGATGCCCGCCGCGGCAAGCGCGCTCGCCGTCCCCGCTGTGATGCGCAAGGAGGGAGACGGCTGGCCCGCGGAACGAGCGCTCGCGAATAAGACGCGGCCTCCCACAGCCCAGCCGAGACACAGGAGCGCCACAACGAGGCAAGCCTGCGGTATTGGATAAAACGCCTTGCCCCACAAAACGAACGAGCCGGTCAACGTAACGATAGAAAACGCCAGCACCGGCAAACTCAACCGGCGTGGCGTTGGCGAATCACCAGCGCGCGACGTGGAACCCGGTGTCGCGTTCCGGCGCGGCCGCATGCGCCACGCAGCGATTCGTTGATTGAATCGAGGGGAAAGGAACGTGCCGGCGGCGAGAAGTAAACAAACGATGCCGAAAAGCTTGGCAATTCTCGCTCCAAAGACGACTAGCGAGAGTCCGACACTCACCAGCACTATTGGAAGCGATACTTGTGCCTGATTCGCGCCGCGCGTCTCCGGGTCAGGGTTCAACACGGGTTGTTCAGCTTCCAGTCAAACACTTGACAACGGTTTCCCGACCACGCATCGGCGCAGTTTAGCACGCAGTGTGACGTATTCAGCGCAATCGGATGAATCCACCCCTGCACCAAATGCTCATCAATCAGGGGTTTCAGTGGACGGTAGACGTGGGGGACTTGCGGTATCGGGGCGACGCGGCCCGAATTTTTCTGGCCGGGATGAGTTGGTGGACGAATCGTCTGCGGCGGGGTTGCGACAGTAACTCACCGCGCCCGCGGATGACACTTCGGCGCGCCTACGGTCGAGGTCCCGCAGCGTGCACGAAACGCATGCGGTTTTCCGTTATTTGCTCAGTCGCGGCAGTTATGGTACTCTGCAATCCCGTTAGGGGAACGGGACGCGATTCCTTCCTTCTCCTCTGATTCCGGCACGTAGATCGTAGTTAGGCTGCAAGTGCGCGGGAGAGGTGCGACGCTTTGAATACGGGGGACAGGCCGAGCGTTGTGGCAATCATTCCGGCCCGGTACGCGTCTGAACGCTTTCCGGGCAAGGTCATCGTGCCGCTCGCCGGCAAGCCGCTCGTCGCGCACACGTGGGACCGCGCGGTCCGCGCGAAGCTGGTGAGCCGGGCCATCGTGGCGACAGACGACCAGCGCGTGGTCGATGCACTGAAACCCTTCGGCGTGGACACGATCATGACGCGCGCCGATCACGCCACCGGCACCGATCGCATTGCGGAAGTTGCCGCCGGCCTCGACGCCGGGATCGTGGTCAACGTCCAGGGCGACGAACCGCTGGTCGATCCGAATCTCATCGACCGCACGATTCGGCCGTTGCTTGACGATCCCCAGTTGCAGATGGCGACGGCGCGCAACCCGATCGACGATCCCTCGCTCATCAACGATCCGAACTGCGTGAAGGTTGTCTGCGACGCGAACGGCCGCGCGCTGTATTTCTCGCGGAGCACGATTCCCTACATCCGCGAAAAAGGCGTCGACCCGCGCGAGAAGATCGTCTATTGGCAGCACATCGGCCTGTATGTATTCCGGCGCGAGTTTCTGATGGCGTTCGCGAAAATGCCGAGCACGCCGCTCGAGCGTCTGGAGAAGCTGGAGCAGTTGCGCGTGATCGAGAACGGCTACTCGATCGCCGTGGTGGACGCGCGCGACCGCAGCATCGGCGTAGACACGCCCGAAGACCTTATCCGGGCCGAGAAACTGTTCGCCGCGGCTCGTTCCAAGTGATTGTAGAAACTGGGGTTATACAGAGGGAGAAGCAGTTGCATGCCTAAGTACGTGTTCATCACCGGCGGCGTGGTTTCGTCCGTCGGCAAAGGCGTCACGGCGGCGAGTCTTGGGCTGTTGCTCGAGGCGCGCGGGCTCAAGGTCGCCATGATGAAGATGGACCCGTATCTCAACGTAGACCCGGGCACGATGAACCCCTACGAGCATGGCGAAGTCTTCGTGACGGACGACGGCGCGGAAACGGATCTGGATCTTGGCCATTACCAGCGCTTCACGCATGCCAAGCTGAGCCAGAAGAGTAACGTCACGACGGGCAGTATCTATAACACCGTGATACAGAAAGAACGGCGCGGGGAGTATCTCGGCAAGACGGTGCAGGTCATCCCGCACATTACCGACGAGATCAAGGCCGCGATCCGCGCACTGACCTCGGGCTCCGAGAGTGATACCGACGTCGCCATCGTCGAGATTGGCGGCACCGTTGGCGACATCGAGGGCCTGCATTTCCTCGAAGCGATCCGTCAGTTCAAATACGACGTCGGCCCTAACGATTGCTGCTACGTCCACGTGACCCTCGTGCCCTATATCGCCGCGGCCGGCGAACTCAAGACCAAGCCCACGCAACACAGCGTCGCAGCGCTGCGCAACATCGGTATCCAGCCGAACATCATCATCTGCCGATCGGGCGCGCACACACTCGGCGCGGACGAACGCCGCAAGATTGCGATGTTCTGCGACGTGACACAGGACGCGATCATCAGCGCCGAGGACATCTCGCCGCTCTATGCCATCCCGCTGAATTTTCAGGAGCAAGGGTTGGACAAGACCGTGCTGCGGCTGCTTGGGATGGAAGCCCGCGAAGGTCAGTTGGATGGCTGGCGCGGCATGGTCGAGAAGCTCAAGTCGCCGCGCGGCCACATCCGGGTGGCGGCGGTGGGCAAGTACACAGGCCACGAGGATGCGTACAAGAGCATCAACGAAGCGCTGATTCACGCGGGCATCGCAAACGACTGCAAGGTCGAAGTGCAGTGGATCAATTCCGAAGTTTTCGAGAACGGCACGCTGCCCGAACAGAAACTCAAAGAGTATGACGGAATTCTCATCGGTCCCGGCTTCGGCTCGCGCGGTATCGAAGGCAAATTGCGCACGGTCACGTTTGCGCGCGAATCCAAAACACCCTACCTCGGCATCTGCCTGGGGATGCAGATGGCCGTCATTGAACTCGCGCGCAACAAACTGGGTCTCGTGAATGCGACCACCACCGAGATCGACCCGAAGACCTCCGACCCGGTCATATCGCTCCTGTCCGAGCAGCGCGGGGTCAAGGACATGGGAGGGACGATGCGCCTCGGGGCGTACCCGTGCGAATTGCGCGAGGGCACGAAGGCGTTTGCCGCGTACGGCGCCAAGCACATCGAGGAGCGCCACCGCCATCGCTACGAGTTCAACAACGATTACCGCGAGCGCCTCGAAGCGGCCGGCCTCGTCGTCAGCGGCACGTATAAACACGGCGAACACGAACTCGTCGAAATCGCGGAATTGAAGGATCATCCGTGGTTTTGCGCGTCGCAATTCCACCCGGAATTCAAGAGCACGCCGTTGCAGCCGCAGCCTTTATTCCGCGACTTCGTGAAGGCCGCGCTGGAGCGGCGCCAAGCCGGTAAGGGATAATTCGCTCCGGCCCCTCGAGCGCGGGCCGGTGCGACGCGTTGCCCGACCGGAGTTCACGAATGCCCGACTCGACCCGCATCGATCAATTCCGCCTCGCGTTGTCGTATCTCGAGCGCATTCAGGGCGAGACCGCGCACTGGGACAAGCTTCGCGCCGATCGCCAGCTCGATCGCACGAAGTACGACGCGGTCCGTGCCCGTTACGCCGACCATCTCACTCGCGCGACCGAATTGGTCGAGAACATGCGGCGCGACGCCGCGCGCGACATCCCGGCGGCCGAATCACAGCTTGCCGGAGTACAAGAACAACAGAAGAAGCTCGTCCGCCAGGCCTCCGCCGGCAAGGCCGATCCCCGCGCGATCAACGAGAAGGGCCGGACACTCGCCGCAAAACGGTCATCACTGCAGGCGCAACTCGATTCGCTGAAGTTGATCGCGACGGCCCAATCCACCGCCGAACTCGGGGGTGGGGTCGATCTGCCGCTCGAAGAGTATCCTCAGCGGCTCGATTTATTGCCGAAGCCTGCGCCGATCGCGCGCAAGGAACTCACGCCATTGCAGTCCAATCTGATCTGGGGCGTTGTGATGCTGGCGCTGGTCCTCAGCGCGGTGGGTGCGATTTATCTGTGGCGCGCCGCGCCCCATCCGGCGTTCTCGATTTCTGAGGACGATGCCGCCGCGCGCTTCATCACGGTCGAATGCCGGAACGAGGGCAACGGCACCCTGTACCTCTATGTCCCCTGGCCGAATGGCAGCGCGTCGCCGCTCCCCGGCGTGTCGCGATCGGGTAACAGTTGGGGCGTCAATCTTTCCATTCGTGAACGCGGACAGGACCAGTTCCGGTTGTACGAAGACGCCGGTGCGCTCTGGAAAACACGCGGGTCCTACATGGAGAACCAGGGGCCCTTGGCGGTGAACGGCGGTGCGGTCACGCGACTCGCGCTCGACCTGGACAAACTCCACGCGACAGATCTGAATCCCGAAGCGGTTTTGATCGAATGTACAAAGGCGGGCGGCGCCGTCGTGCTTCGGCGCGAGATACGAATTCCCCCGCCACGGTGAATGCTAAAAGTTCTAGCTTGTGAGTCGTTCGTCAATAACTTCTCCGAAGCGCGGCGTCTTCCGGTCATATTAGCGTCATTCCGCATCCCTTCTGTCATCGCAACCTGTATAATTACGCTTAACACACGCTCCGGTTTCGAACGAGCGGTGCATAGTAGTCTCAATTCTATGGGGAGGGATTGCGCTCATGGTTGTCGTCGATCGGTGTCCGGATCGGGCGAGTAAACTCACGCGGGCTGGAGTCGTCGCAGTCCTCGCACTGTTCGCCTCTGCGGCGCATGCAGCGGTCTCGCGTGAACTCATCACGAACGGATTCTCGTCGCCCGTGCACGTCGCGGCGCCTCCTGGCGATTCGACACGCCTGTTCGTCGTTCAGCGCGGTGGCTTGATTCGTATCATCAATCTTTCCAACAACACGATCTTGGGCACGCCATTTCTGAACGTCAGCGCCGGACCCGAGACCGACGTGGACACGCAGGGCGAAGGCGGGCTGCTCTCGATGGCGTTCCATCCCGACTACGCGAGCAACGGTCACATCTTCGTCTACTACACGACCGACCTCTCTGGCGGTTCGAACGTTTTCGGCACCCGGATTTCCCGCTTCACGGTGTCAGGTAACCCGAACATCGCGGACCCCGCGAGCGAAACCGTGTTCCTCGAACTCACGCAACCGGCCACCAACCACAACGGTGGAATGGTCGCGTTCCGGCCCAACGACGCGAATCATTATTTATACGTCTCGCTTGGCGACGGCGGCGGTGGCTGCGATCCCGGAGAGAAGGCGCAAGACATCACCAACAAGTTCGGCTCGATCCTGCGCATCGATGTAGATCCCGGTCCGAGCGGAGATGTGCTGAATCCCTTCGCGCCCGCGTCCAATCCCTTTGTGGGCGCACCTGGCGACGATCTCATATGGGTGTTCGGACTGCGCAACCCGTACCGGTTCAGTTTCGATCGAATGACAGGCGACATGTATATCGGCGACGTCGGCCAAGCTGCGCGCGAGGAAATCAGTTTTCAGGCCGCGAACAGCGCCGGCGGGGAAAATTACGGCTGGGACCGCTTCGAGGGATTTCTGACGCCGCCCTCCGGGTGCGGCACGATCGCGTCCTTGCCCTTGAAGCCGCCGGTCATTCCGCCGCTGCACGACTACGGGCGCGTCGACGGTCAGGTAGTTACAGGCGGAAACGTGTACCGGGGCCTGGATTTCAATTCGCTGGTCGGGCGCTACTATTTCACCGACTTCGGCAGCGGCCGGTTCTGGTCGTTCGTCCGGAACGGCGCGGGCATCACCGATCTGCAGGATCACAGCGCCGCGCTGAACCCGGGCGGAGCCAACATCAGCGGATTCGGCGAGGACGCGACCGGCGAACTGTACTTCACGAATTTCTCCGGCGAGGTCTGGCGGATCATCGATCCGGCGTCGGCACCCGTCGATACCGACCAGGACCTGTTGTCCGACAACGACGAACTTACGCTCGGCACCGATCCGAACAATCCCGACACCGACGGCGACGGCGTCATCGACGGCACCGAGGTATTCTTCGGCACCGATCCGAACAATCCGCTGGATTTCCCATTGTTGCCGATTCTGCGCGGCTGGGCGCTCGCGGCCACGCTGGCGCTTGCGCTGATCGCGTCGGGATTCTGGATTTCGCGTCGCCGGCGCGTCGCTCGCTAACACATTCCGGATGGCCGGATGCGTTCGCTGTCGGTATACTGGTGTGTAGGTACACATGACCACGTTTGACCGGCGAACTGGGCACGCCACGGGCAGGTGAACGCGTTGGGCCTACGGACATTAGATCCGAATCGCTTCGTGCGCAGCGCCTTGATCGCGGTCCTGTGTATGGCCATCGTCGGACCACGTGCCCACGCTGCCCTCTCGATTGAATTCATCGCGTCGGGGTTCGATTTCCCGATCTGCGTTGCCGCGCCCCCGGGCGACACCACGCGGCTGTTCGTCGTCGAGCGCGGCGGCACGATCCGCGTCATTCAACTGGCGACGAAGACCGTGTTGCCGACCCCGTTCATCGACGTAAACGACAGCCCCAACACCGACGTCAACGACGTCGGCGAAGGCGGACTGCTCTCGATCGCGTTTCATCCGAACTATAGTCAGAACGGCTACTTTTTCGTCTACTACACCGCGGACCTTCAAATGGGCCATGTCGGCGTTTTCGAGTCCCGGGTCTCCCGATTCACCGTATCCGCCGATCCCAACGTGGCGGATCCGGCGAGCGAGGTCGTGTTCCTCGAACTCACGCAGCCGTTCAACAACCACAACGGCGGAATGACGGCGTTCCGCCGGGACGACCCGAACCACTATCTATATGTATCGCTGGGTGACGGCGGATACAGTTGCAGCCAGCCGAACCTGGGCCAGGATACGACCGTGAAGTTTGCGAGCATCCTGCGCATCGATGTGGACGCCGGGCCCAGCGGCGACATTGAGCACCCCTACGCGCCGCCCACGAATCCATTCTTCGATGGACCGGGCGGGAACGAAGATCTGATCTGGGTCCACGGACTGCGCAACCCGTACCGATTCAGCTTCGATCGCAAGACCGGGGACATGTACATCGGGGATGTCGGCGCGGCGACGCGCGAGGAGATTAGTTTTCAGTCCGGGAACAGTCCCGGCGGGGAGAACTACGGCTGGAGTGCATTCGAAGGGACCGTTACCGGTCCATGCATCGGCGTGGCGGCCCAGCCGGGAATGGTGGCCCCGATCTACGACTACGGACGCGACGACGGCCGCTCGGTCACCGGCGGCTACGTCTATCGCGGGTTCGACTATGACTCCCTTGCGGGCCGATACTTCTTCACGGACTTTTGGAGCCCGGGGTTCTGGTCGTTCAAGCGCAACGGAGGCGGCATTACAGATTTCCAGGACCACTCGGCGATCAAGCCAAGTACAAGCATCACCGGTTTTGGTGAAGACGCGCGGGGCGAACTCTACTTTGTGACGGCATTTGCCGGGGTCGTCTGGCGGCTGACGGATCCGGAATCCGGCCCGGTGGACTCCGACGGCGACGGGTTGCCCGATGAAGTAGAGACGAACACCGGCGTGTTCGTGGACGCGAATGACACCGGCACGGATCCGGACAATCCGGACACGGACGGCGACGGCGTGTCCGATGCCATCGAAGTCAATCTCGGGACCGATCCGAACGATTCCATGGATTTCCCGATATTGCCGGTTCTGCGCGGCTGGGCGCTCTCCGGGGTACTCGCGATCGCCCTGATCGCATCGGGCCTGTGGTTCCGGCGTCGCCGGGTGGCGCGACGGTAACCGCCGCGGCGCCTTAGACGGCGATGCGTTGCGCGCGGGCAACCGCGCGCGCGAGTCCTTCGTGCGCGCGATGCGCCAGGCGCGGATCGGCGGCCATCAGCGCCTCGGCCGCGCGCCGCGCCTCGATGAGCAATTCGACGTCCCGCGGAAGTTGCGCGGCCTTGAGGTCGCTCAACCCGGACTGCCGTTCGCCATGGATTTCTCCGGGGCCGCGCAGCGCAAAATCTTCCTCCGCGATGCGAAAACCGTCGTTGGATGCGCACAGGATTTCCAGTCGCCGCGCCGCCTCGTCGGAGGTCGGCTTGCCGAGCAGAAAGCACTGCGACGGATGCCCGCCGCGGCCCACCCGCCCACGCAATTGGTGGAGCTGCGTCAGTCCGAAGCTGCCGGCATCCTCGATCACGATGACGGTCGCCCGCGGAGCGTCCACGCCCACTTCTATGACGGTCGTGCTCACGAGCACTTCGATTCGGCCCGCGCGAAAATCCTCGAGCAGCCGATCTTTTTCCTCCGAGGCCAACCGGCCGTGGATCAATGCGCACCGCAATCCGCCGAGCGCGCCTTGCGAGAGTTGATCGAAGCGCGTCTGCGCGTCCGCCAGTCGCCGTTTCTCGGACGCCTCGACGTTCGGACAGACGACATACGCCTGAAATCCCCGATCGACCTCATCACGCACGGTCGACCAGACGTCCCGCTCGCGACCCGATCGCACCACGCTGGTCTTCACTGGCACGCGGCCCGGCGGCAACTCGCGGATGATCGTCAGGTCCATCGCACCATACAACGTCATCGCGACGCTGCGCGGGATGGGCGTCGCCGTGAGGTGCAACCGGTCGGGGTACGTTCCCTTCGCCGCGAGTCGTTCGCGCTGGCCAACGCCGAACCGGTGCTGTTCATCCACGATCGCGAGACCGAGATTGTGAAACTCCGTCGCTTGTTCGAACAGCGCATGTGTTCCGACGACAACTTGCGCGCTTCCCGATCGGATCTCCGCGCGGACCTCCTTCGGACTCGATCCTGTGAGCAGTGCGACGCGGATGCCGATCGGTTCCAGATCTTCGATCAACGTGCGGTAATGTTGCGCGGCGAGCACCTCGGTTGGCGTCATCAGCGCCGCCTGGAATCCGCCGTCCGCGCAGGCCGCGATCGCGTGCTCGGCGACGAGCGTCTTGCCGCAGCCCACGTCGCCCTGCAACAGCCGGGCCATCGGCCGCGGTTCCGCCATGTCCGCGAGAATGCCGTCCACCGCCGCGGACTGGTCCGCCGTCGGCCGGAATCTCAGTGATCTGCGCAGGGACGCTAGGCGCGCGCCGTCCACCGTGTGCACGATGCCCTCGCGCGATCCATTTTCGCTGCGTTGCCGCAGTACGAGCGACTGGACGAGAAATAATTCCTCGAACGCGAACCCCTGGCGCGCCGATTCCGCGGCGTCAATGGATTCGGGGAAATGGACGGCGCGAAGCGCATCATCACGATCCGCGTAGCCGTGCCCCGCGCGGACTTCCGCCGGCAGGACTTCCTCCGGCTGCGCCCCGCTCCGCAGCGCGCACCATATCCATTCGCGGAATACGCGCTGCGACAGTCCTTCAGTCATGGGGTAGATGGGCACCCATCGTCCGACGTGCAGACTCACCGTCTCTTCGTCCGACAGGATCTCCAGTTCGGGGTTCTTCAAGGCGGGGCCTTTGTACTTCCCGACGACGCCCGTCAGTACGAGATCCATGCCTGGCTTGAGCGTCCGCGCGAGATAGCCCTGGTTGAACCATGTCGCGTGCATGCGCCCGGAGTCGTCCTCGACCGTCGCCTCCGCCATCGTGAGCCGTCCGCGCAGGCGAACCAGGCGCGTATCCACGACGCGGACTCTCAGGGTAATGCGTTCACCCTCGGCCGCGTCTGCAACTCGCGTAACGGTCCGCCGATCCTCATAGCGCCGCGGAAAGTGGCCGAGCAGGTCGCCGAGCGTGTGGATGCCGAGTTTCGAGAGCGATTCCGCCCGTTTGGGTCCGACGCCGGGCAACGACGTGACCGGATCGGCGGCCGTGATTGGCTTGGGATGGGACGCGGTGGCCGTGGCGCGGCGTGGCACGTGAACAGATCCCCCGGCGGACTGTCCACCATTCTAACGTCGGGCGCGATCGAGCGCGAATTTCAGTAGGCGTCTCCGGATTGATAAAATCTGCCGCGAACCTGTTTCACCTGCGTGGGAGATTTCGTGTCAGTAGAGATTCAGCAAGAGACCGGCGCCGCAACCGCGGACAGCGATTCCGAGTCACCGTCGTCCGCCGGCTCGCGGATATTTCGTTTCGTCGCCGGGTTCATCGTGCTGGTGATGGCGATGCTCATCGGCTATCGATACGCGATGAACACGACGGCCAATATCTGGTATCTGTTCCAGGTCGCGAAACACACCGCGTGGACGCTGAATCTGGTCGGAGACGAGGCGGCCGTCGAACCGTTCCGCAACGTCGGCTCCGCGGACAAGCGGCGCCAGATCGCGGAGTGGGAGGCGCTGGAGCGCGGCGAGCTCGCGCTGCCGCCGGGGGCGCAGGCGGACTTGCGCCCGCTCACGGCGTACGAATCGTGGGTGTTCGAAGCCAGGTCCCGCATTCGCGAAGGTGGATCGATCCAGGACCATGGACCCATCGTCCGCGTGATTCTTGAGAAAGGGCTGTCGACGAGACAGGGCGAACTCAGCACCGAAATCCAACGCCTGAAATCCGCCGCGCCGGCCGGGGTGGACGAGAACGCGCGGCTCATCTCCGGCCTGGAGACCGAGCTGTCGGAGTTGCAGGCGCAGATCCAATCCTATCCTCCCGGTGCCGAGCGCGACAGGGCCGTTCGCGGTCGCCAGTTCACGTTCCGGGTCGTGCCCGACTGCGGCGCCGTGCCGTCCATGTCGATTTTTCTCGCGGCGGTGATCGCGTTTCCCACGTTGTGGTCGCGGCGCATCGTTGGCGCGATCGGCGGACTCGCCTTGCTCTACGGAATCAACATTGTCCGGCTCGCCACTCTGGGGTTCGTCGGCGCGATCGACCGTTCCCCCGGCCAAAAGTGGTTCAACTTCATTCATGAATACGTCTGGCAGGGCATCTTCATCGTCTTCGTCGTCGCGGTATGGATGCTGTGGATCGAGTTCATCGTGAAGGCGCGACGGACGTGACGCGCGCGGGGCGCGCGGCCGGAGTGGCGTGGTTCCTCGTCAAATTCGCCGCGCTCTCGGGCGTGCTGCTTTTTGTCTGGTGGATTGTGCAGCCGTATTACGTCAAGCTCATCGGGCGCATCGCGGGCGTCGGCATCGTGAATATCGGCGGCGTGCCGATCGACCGCGTGCTGGTCGAAGTCGACCCTGCGGGAATCCTCAACACGCGCACCTCCCTCGTCTACGTCCACGACGAGCGCCGGTATCCCATCAGCGTGTCGTTCCTCATTGCCAACCTGCCCGCGTATCTCGCACTCGTCATCGCGACGAGCGGACTCCACTGGAAACGCCGCCTACGCGCGATCGGTTTCGGCAGCGGCATCTTGGTCGCCGGACACGCAGTTTTCCTCGGCGTCATGTTCGTTTACGCCCGCCAGGTCCAGGCCGCACCCGAAGTGCCCACCGCGTTCGGCATGTTCGTCATGACGCTGCCGTTCCTGCTCTGGATTGTCTTCGCATACTGGGAGCACATCGTCGAGCTGTTCGAAAATGCCGACGAAGCCGCGAAGCCGGCCGGCAACACGGATTCGTAAGTCTCCCGGCCCCTGAAATCATCGGCCCCCGCCGGTTCCCCGACGGGGGCCATGAGAAGATGTCCGGGTTGATGTTACTTGGGGGACGAATGCCGCCCGGCGAGCATGGACGCGAGCTGTTCCTTATTGCTCACGCCGACGAGCGCCTGAAGGTCCGCGATCGACGAGGCGTTCTGTACGAGTTGTTGCATCATCTTTTCGTTCCGATACCCATTGCCGCGCTCGCGGTACCACTTCTGAATCGACATGACCATATCGCGGCGCGTGATACTGCCGACAAGGCTGTCACCGTCCACAACGGGCAGCGTGGCAAAGTTGCAATTGAGGAAGACCATCGCCGCCGTCAGAATGTCGTTCATCGGCTGCAGCGTCGCGTTGATCCCGGACATGATATCGCCGACCGTCCGGCCCGTCATGTTGTATTCGTGTGAGTTGACCTGAAGCCGCAAGCAGTCCTTCTCGGTAAGGAATCCAACGAGCTTGCCTGCATCGTCGATGACCGGTATACCCGAAAGCTTCTTCGCGACGAGCAGATCGAGCGCCTCGAAAGCATCCATGCCCGGCGTCACGCTCAGCTTCGTCTGCTGCATCACTTCTTTAACCAACGGCATAGAATTCATAGAGCCGACCTCCCTGGTGCTCCTGAAACTGCCCTTCCGCACCTCTCAGAATAGCCCAGATCGCCAAAAATGTGTGTGATTCGTCGTAACTAATTCGGTTGCAAGGACTTAGGAAATAGGCGAATTCTGGTTTTTCAACGCTCCCGCACTTAATCACGGCGATGCGCACTGGAATGGTGCACACCCGAAAACGGAGTCGGCCCGTCCAGAACTCTGGACGGGCCGACCGAGCAACCAAATTGTTGTCGAACTAGCGGGCGTCTTCCTGCTGGAAGAAGTGCACCTTCAACTCCGGCGTTCCCAGAATGATCGCGAGCGGATTCAGGTTGCCGGGGGTCAACGGAATGCCGGCGTATTGCGCAGGGAAGATTTCGGTGGAATCGAGGGCCCAGGGTCCGGGCGCGGCACCGACCGTGACGTCGCCAACGATGAGCGCATTCGTGTTGCGAGTCAGCAGGAACACGTCGGGCGTGAACGACTGCGATCCCGTACTGACTCCGCCGAGGAAATTGATGATCGCGGGTTCACCTTCGCCGTCGTCGACACCCACTGCGTCCAGAAGCGTGGTCCAGGGACTTGTTTCGAGCGTTCCGTCGTCGTTCGTGTCCAGGTCATTGCTGACGGCGCCGGTAAAGTTCGTCACGAGCATGAACACGTTGCTGTTGTTGTTGAGGTCTGGATTG
This sequence comes from uncultured Nitrospirales bacterium, assembly GCA_964411925.1. GTDB lineage: Bacteria > Hydrogenedentota > Hydrogenedentia > Hydrogenedentales > VFKU01. Next base: position 22,933 of record CAYPNI010000012.1, on the reverse strand, counting down.
AAATCGCTGACCAGAAGCCGTGTAGATGCGTGCGGGGCGGGCGAAAGCACCGTGGCCGAATCGCGAATGAGCAACAATCCGTTTGATCCGATGGAGACCGTCGACGACAGATCGATTGCGTTGGCCACGATGCCGATGTCCGACCCTTGATTGTCGATGAGGACGAACCACACCCCATTCATCGATTCGCCGGCGTTACCCTTAATCTCGACGAACTCGTTACCATTGTCGGCATCCGGAGCGGGGATGTTGATGTAGACCTCGTTCAGCCTCGCCTCCTTGTCGGCATCGAAACCGGGATTGACGTTTCCGGGCGTGAGCGCCTGAGTCCACGCCCCGTCTGTCGTATTCGTCGGGTCAGGCGTGTAAGGCCCGCCTGCCGCGGACGCCAGCGTGTCGAAGCCGATCACTTCGGACGGATTGTTCGGGTTTCGAATCACGGAATCGGGCGTGAATGCCGGGACGAAGTCGCCGCCGTCGATATGCACGCCGCCGAGTCCCGAGGCAATGTCCGGTTCACCGGTGTTGTTCTCCACGGATATAGCGTCGAGCAACGTGGTCCACGGCGTGGTCTCGAGCATACCGTCGTCGTTCGTGTCCAGATCGTCGGTGACGGCGCCGGTAAAGTTGGTCACGAGCAAGTAGGTGTGATGGTCATTGTCCAGGTCTGGGTTGAAGTCCGTGACTTGCAGCGTGGTTGCTCCGGCCGGTGGCGTGCTGAACGCGATGGCGTTGTTGTCGCGCAGCAGATAGAGTCCGTTCGTTCCGACGGTTCCGCCGGTGAGGGCGATAGCGTGCGTAATCGTGCCAATGCCGCTGCCCTCGTTGTCGATGACGAGGACGGTAACTCCAGCCACGCTCTCGCTTGGCCCGCCGATGAGTTCCATGTACTCCTGGCCGTTATCCGAACCGGCGCCACTCGGCACGTTGATCATAAGCTCGTTGAACTGCAGTGCACTGGCGCTTTGCTGTACGCCTACGGCCATCGCAGCACAGGCGATACCCGCCGCAACCTTCTTCCATTCGAAACCCATGGTGTCTCCTTCCCGAAACGGACAATGAAGCCGCAAGACGTGGAACCAGCCCTCTAGTTCCGCGCGCGAAGGTTGACAGCGTTGGGTTAGGAGTAGATGTGCACTTCTCTAAAAGTGGATTGTGTGAGTTGGCGGCGCTCACGATTTTTTAAACGAAGCGGCCGGGACGATTGGAATTCGGTTAGGCTAGCGTTTCCACTTCAACTGAAACTCGATTTCCTCTTCACCGTCGCCCCGTTCGTGTTCGATGTCGATGACGACATCAGCGGCAACGCGGACGCGCTCGCCCGCGACCTGAATGCGGAATTCACCGCCGGATTCGAGCGAATCGGCCAGGCGCCGCAGCTTCTGAATGAACTGTTTGACCGGATAGGCCTTCTGAATATCGCGTTTGCGCTTGGATGGTTTCTTTGCAGGCACGGCGTGGTCTCCATTTGTGACTTGGATGACGATAACGATTACGATAACGACAACGAAAGCTGGAGGTGAAACGTGCGAACGATTGGTGCGGTAGCGATTCTGGTTGCGTCGTTCACCGTGTACGGGGGAACGTCGTTCGCACATCCGTGGGACATCGGCGAGGAAATCGTTCTGAGCGACGCGCGGCTCACAACGGTTCGGGACACCGACACTGTTTTTGAGATGACCAAGTTTCGAGACCGGGCGGAGTGGGAGGACTACGCGAAAAACCTGCGGCTGCGGATTCTCGTGGCGTGCGGACTCTGGCCGGAACCGGAGCGCACCCCGCTGAACGCGCGCGTGTTCGATGCGATCGATCACGGCGACTACACCGTGTCGAGAGTCCACTTCGAGGCGTTCCCCGGGTTCCTGGTGACGGGGAACCTGTATGCGCCGAAGGGCGACGGGCCGTTCCCCGCCGTCTTGTGTCCGCACGGGCACTGGGAGAAGGGGCGGCTGGAGGACACCGAGCGCGGGTCGGTGCCGGCGCGCGCCATCACGTTTGCCCGGATGGGCATCGTCGCGCTGACGGTGGATATGGTCGGCTACAACGACAGCCGGCAGTTTTCGTTCGCATGGGGACACCGGCCCGCCGCGATTGCGCAGGAGAAACGGCGCACGGAGGAGCTTTGGGGCATCCATGCATTCGCGCTGCAACTGTGGGGCAACGTTCGCGCGCTCGATTTCCTGCAGTCTCTGCCCAACGTGGACCCGGAGCGGCTCGCGTGCACGGGCGCGTCGGGCGGAGGCACGCAGACCTTCGCGCTGAGCGCCGTTGATCCCCGCGTGGATGTGGCCGCGCCGGTCAACATGATTTCGCACACGATGCAGGGTGGCTGCCAGTGCGAGAACGCGCCAATCCTGCGGCTCGGGGCGTCGAACATGGAAATCGGCGCGCTGTTCGCGCCGAAACCGCTGATGCTGGTGTCCGCGACTGGGGATTGGACGAAGGCCACCCCCACAGTCGAGTATCCGGCGATCCGATCTGTGTATGAGCTGTACGGCGCGGCGGACAAGTTGGGCGCGCAACAAATCGACGCGCCGCACAATTACAACCAGCCGAGCCGCGAGCAGGTGTACCGGTTCTTCGGCAAATGGTTTCTGAACGACCCGGACACGTACTCGGATTTCACGGAACCGGCCTACGAAGCGGATCTGCCGGAGGACGTGCGCGTGTTCCCCGGCGAAGGGCCGTTGCCCGGCCACGCGACGCAGGAGGAACTTATCGCGTCGTTGATCGACGAGCGTCGCGAACGGATCGCGCGCGCTCTCAATGACCGCGGCAACGATCCCGAGTTCATCGCGGAATACCGGGAAGCAGTGGAATCGCTCATTGGCGCAGCGCCGCCGAAGATCGCCGCTGAGCGACTCAGTTCGGAGAAGAAAGACGGACATACGTTCGAAAAATGGGTGTTGCGTGACACCAATACCGGATCCGCAGTTCCGGCCGTGCTGATGATTCCGGATGTCCGTCGCGTCGGCGAGGCGATTCTGTTCGTCGATTCGAACGGGAAATCCAATCTGGCCGGGACGGATGGCTTACCGATTGCCGACGTCCAACGGTACGTAGAGAGAGGTTGGATCGTCGCCGCGATTGACGCGTTTCGTACTGGAGAAATGGCCCTCGCGGAGCGGAGACTCGGAAATTTTCCGGACACCTTTGTGCCAACGGATACGGCTCGACGCGCGCAGGATGTACGAACAGCGATTGAGTGGCTCAGTGAGCATGCGGGTCGCGCTCCGGTCACGGTTTTCGGGAAAGGTGAAGCGACGCCCTATACGGCGATAGGTATTGCTCTCGCGCGAGCGCACGCCACTGGCCATGTCGAGTTGGCACACGTTCCCACGACGGATGAAGCTTGGGTGGCGAATGCGTACATCCCGTGCCTCAATAGTCTCGGCGGAATTCAAAGGATCGCGAACACGCTTGCGCCCGGCCGAATCGGGTTTGCACTCCCGCAAGGCGATTGACGCAATCCCGAGTTTGGGTACGGAGCTTCAGGGGGTTAGAATCCCGCGCATGGCTGTCTCCACTTCCAACAAAACACGTCTCGAATCCTGGCTCATTGAGGTGCAGGACCATCTGCGCGACGAGCTGTTGCCGTTCTGGTTCACGCACGGCGTCGACGAGAAATACGGCGGCTATTTGACGTATCTCGACTCCAAAGGGCGCCCGACCGGCGAGACGGTGAAAACCCTCGTCTGCCAGACGCGCATGATTTACACGTATTCGTCGCTGCACCGCTCGGGATTCGGCGGCGACGGCCGCGCGCTGGAGATCGCCGCGCGCGGGGTAGATTTCCTCCTCGAACACTTCTGGGACAACCAGCACGCCGGCTGGTACTGGACCACAGAACAAGACGGCACGCCGTTGAACGACAACAAAATCGCCTACGGGCACTCCTTCGCGATGTACGCGCTCAGCGAATACGGGATGGCCTCGGGCGACCTGCGCGGGCTGGAGTGGGCCACGCGGACCTACGAGACGTTTCAGGCACTCGGGAGCGACAACCTGCATGGCGGGTTCTACGAGTTCTTCCATCGCGACTGGCGCAAACGCCCCAAGGGCCGCGGCGGCGGCGACCGCAAGTCTCTCGATGTCCACATGCACCTCATGGAGGCGTTTACGAATCTCTACGAGGCGACCGGCGCGCCGATCTATCACGACAAGACGCTGGAAGTCATCGGGCTGCTGTTCAGGCACATGATGCATCCCCAACACGGCACGGGCATTGCCCAGTTCTCGCCGGACTGGCAGCCGCAGCGCGCGATCCTCTTCGACAACGTATGGGGTTCGGACCGCGACGTGGCCGATGACGAGGGGCGCCCGCTCGACAACACGAGCTACGGGCATAACGTCGAATTCGGCTGGCTGCTGAACCACGCGATCGACGTGCTGGGACTCAATCGGGACGAGTATCGCGACAAGCTGCGCAAACTTTACGACCATTGTGTGAAATTCGGCATCGATTGCGAGCGGGGCGGGGTCTACTGCGAAGGCCAGCACGACGGGCCGCCGCGCGAGAAGAACAAGGAGTTCTGGCAACAGGCCGAGACGCTGGTCGCGATGCTGGACGCGTACCAGGTGTTCGGCGACGAGAAGTACCTCGACGCCTACGAGAAGGTGCACCGGTTCACGTTCGACCACGTGATCGCGCACGACGTGGGGGAGTGGTACCCGCTCTTCGACGAAAATAACAACCGGCTTGCGGATTACATGGCGCACGCGTGGAAAATTAATTACCACACCGTCCGCAGCATGCGCGAGTGCGAGCGCCGGCTCGCCAAACTGGTGTACGCGTAACTCGAGGAAGCGCCGCAGCGCGGCCACGCGCAGGAGGGAGTAGTGATGAATCGAATTCGTCTTCTCGCAATCGTGCTGTTCAGTGCGGTCGCTTCCGGCGCCCACGCGGCGCTCAACGCCGACGCCATCGCCGCGGCCTCGGGTGCGAAGGCCCAGGCGACCGACGACGGAGTTGTACGCATCGGCTGGGCGCGAAGCGACGTCCAGGTGACGGTCGATGGACTGCCGCTCGACCCGTTTGCCGGCCTGGGCTCATGGGCGGCGTTCAAGGAGACCCCACACGGCGCGATGCTCATGGGCGATACGGTCGTCTTCGAGGATGAAATTAATCCGGCCATGGACGCCGCGTTCGCCGGGGGCATCGAGGTGACCGCGATTCACAATCATTTCGTGTTTGATCGCCCGTGCGTCTATTTCATGCACATCGGCGGGTCGGGCGACGCCGCGACTTTGGCTGCCGGCGTTAAGGGCGTGTGGGATGCCATCAAGGCCGTCCGCGCCGCTACTCCGCGGCCAGCGGAGCGCTTCGCGGGACCGGTTGTGGCGAGTGGCATTGTCGGTGCATCTGAGCTCGAAGCCGTATTGGGCGCGAAGGCGGCAACGAGCAACGGTGTCGCAAAGTTCACGTGGGCGCGAACCGGCTCCATGCACGGCGTGTCCGTTGGCGGATCGATGGGCCTGACGACCTGGGCCGCCTTCAGCGGGACCGACGCGCTCGCGGCCGTGGACGGCGACTTCATCATGACTGCGCGCGAGGTCCAACCCGTGCTCCACGCATTGCGCGGGTCCGGGATCAATATTGTTGCATTGCACAATCACATGATCGGAGAGGAGCCGTCCTTCTACTTCACCCATTATTGGGGCAAGGGTCGGGCGGAGGATTTGGCGAAGGCAATCAAGTCGGCGCTGGACGCGCAAGCCGCGGTGAAATGAACCAGTTCGCACAGCGCGTGCGGGGTCAAGGCTGATGGGCCAACTTACCAGCAAACGAATCGTCGTCACCGACGCGAACGACTTCATGGGTCCCTCGATCGTCAGAGTGTTCCGCGAGGAGGGGGCGGAAGTCGTCGCGGACACGTCGGATCTGCGCGATCCGGCCGCGCCGCAGCGTATCATTGACGCCGCGGGCCGGGTGGACGTGCTCGTGGCGAACCTCTGCGAGAAGACATGGTTCGAGTCGCTGGCGCACGAGATGCCGGACGACAAGTGGCTCGAATACTTCGACGACATGGTGCATCCGTTGATGCGGCTGGCGCGCGCGGTGTTGCCGCAGATGATCGAGCGCAAATCGGGGAAGATCATCTCCATGAATTCCGCCGCGCCGATCCGCGGGATCCCAAAACTCGCCGCATACTGCACGGCTCGCGGCGCACAAAACGCATTCGTCCGCGCGGTAGGGCTTGAGGTCGCGCGGCACAACGTCCAGGTGAACGCGATCGCGCAGAACTACGTTGAAAACCCGTCGTACTATCCGCCCGAAATGGTCGCGAATGCCGACTTGATGAAACGGATGCTGGGCGTAATCCCCGCCAAGCGCCTAGGCCGGGGCGAGGAATCCGCCTGGTTGGCTGCGTTTCTCGCGTCTGATCGCGCGGACTTCATCGTCGCGCAAGTCATCCCTTTCGCGGGCGGCTGGGTCACCACGACCGGATGAGCGCGCGAACGCGTCGCGGCGTCTACGAGTGGTACGCCGCCGGATTACTCTTCGCCTGTACGGTCGTTTTCTATTCGCCGTCAATCGACAACCAGTTTCTCGCGTTCGACGACGACGTCTACGTGACGGGCAACCCACAGATTCAGTCGGGCCTCTCGCCGCAGGGCGTCGCTTGGGCGTTCACGTCCGGCCAGGGCGCGAACTGGTTTCCACTGACACGCCTCTCGCATATGCTCGACGTGGAGCTATTTGGGGACGACGCCCGAGGCCATCACGCGACGAGCATTTTGTTGCATGGGCTCAATTCCGCACTCGTGTACATCCTCTGCGCGCGTCTTACCGGAGTGGGAGCGGCGTCCTTCGCCGCCGGCCTCTTCTTCGCAATCCATCCGCTGCACGTCGAGTCCGTCTCGTGGATTTCAAGCCGCAAGGACGTGCTGAGCGGTCTGTTCTGGCTGCTCGGCATGGCCGCGTACCTGGCGTACGTCAAGCGTCCCGCGCCGGCGCAATATGCGCTTGTCGCAATGCTGTATGTACTCGCGCTGATGTCCAAGCCCGTCGCCGTCACGTTTCCCGTCGTCCTGCTTCTGATGGATTACTGGCCCCTCGCGCGCATGCAACAGCGCGGCGGACGCGCCGGCCGCCGCGAATTCCTCGCGCTGGTTGTCGAAAAACTGCCACTGTTCGCGATCGCGGCGGGATTTAGTGCGGTAACGGTGTACGTCCAGCGTGCCGGCGGCACGATGGAGGAACTCGCCGGAGTCGGCCTCGCCGCCCGCGCAAACAACGCGCTCGTCGCTTACGTCCGTTACCTGGAACACACGCTCTGGCCCGCCGGATTGCTTTTTCCGTACCAGCACCTCGGCGTGGCAAGGCCGATGTGGCACGGCGCTCTCGCCGCAGCGTTTTTGATCGCGATGACCGCAGCGGCGTTCATCGCGCGCCGCCGCGCGCCGTCCGTCTCCGTCGGTTGGCTGTGGTTCCTGGTCACGCTGCTCCCAACCATCGGAATCATTCAGGTCGGCACGCAGGCCATGGCCGATCGGTATATGTATCTGCCGATCCTCGGACTGTTTTTCATGTTGCTCTGGCCACTCGAAGGTTGGTCCAGACGAATCCCGGCGCGCGCTGCGCTTCTTGCGATCTCCATCGGACTCGTCGCCGTCACGTGGCAACAGCAACGTTACTGGCGCGACAGCGAAACCCTGCTCACGCACGCGCTCGCGCTCGAACCCGCAAACGTGCCCGCGCGCGTCCAATTGGCCGTTGTCAAGCTGCGTGGGGGGCAGGCCGGCGTCGCGGAATATCACCTGCGTGAAGCGATTGCGATCGATCCGAAGTCCGTGCCGGCGTGGTCGAACCTCGGCTCGACGCTGCGGATGCTGGACCGCCCGGACGAAGCGATCGCGGCATACGGTCGCGCGCTCGAACTCGATCCTGGCGATTACGCGCCCGCGCTCAATCTCGGTTCGTTGCTTGTCGAAGAGGGTCGCGCGCTCGAGGCGATTCCGGTGTTGGAGCGCGCCGCATCGCACCGCGCTGAAAACGGATCGGCCACCGCGCAACTGATCGACGCATACGAGGCCGCCGGCCGCATTGACGACGCGCGCGCCGCGCTGGCCGATGGTTTAGGCCGGTTTCCAGCGAGTCCCGAACTCATCCGGCGGCTGGAAGCGCTGAAGCGGTAGCTCAAACGCGTTTCAAAACGACGTAACCGGCGATCTCGCCCAAGAACCTGAATCCAGCGACGGTATCCGGCGATTCCCTCATGGCGCCCAGCGTCGGCGACACATCCGGAGCGTTTGCTCCCAGCACGATGTGTGTCACGCCTTCGCGCACGCAATCGCGGCGAAACGCATCAGCGCTCGACGTGTCCAGGCGCGGATACCGCTCGGCGTAGTCGTAGAGCGAGAACAATCCCCACGTGCCGTCGAAGTATGGGAAGTGCGGCGGGATCAGCGGAAGGTAGAGGCTGCCGTCGGTGGTGTAGACCTGCTTTGGGTGGACGGCCCCGGTGGCCGCTACGAATTCTTCCACCTGCGCGAATCGGTCGTGTTCGGCTAGGTAGTACGCGACAAGGCGCGCGTTCCGGTTCGAAGCGAGAACGCCGCTGGCGACCAGCACTATCGCCCCGACGGCAATCAGGTGGCGCCCGGCATCCGCGTCGCGCCGCGCAACGTAATCGTGAAGCCGGTACGCGAGGGCGCCGGCGAGTCCCACCGTCAACGGGAGTACGGGTAGCACCGCGCGGTGGCTCCAGCCCAATGCGGACGCTGCCAGATACAGCGCGCCCGCGATCGTCGCGGCCCGGCCCAATCGCCGCATCGCCGGATCGCCGGGCCAGCACGCGGCGGCAATCGGGGACAACAGCAATGGCGCCATGCTGGCGACGTGCAACCCCCAGGATCGGAAGAACCGCCGGGGGTCTTCAGAAACGATCTCCCGGAGGTCGTGAGGCACGTCGAGCGGAATGTCACGCAGCTCGACGCCGTGCGTCATTTTGTAGATGTTCACGTACTGGGCCGTCTCCAGCGACCCGTGGCCGGACAACACACTGACGAGCATCTGCGGCGCATACGCAACGGTGCAGGCCAAGCCCGAGAGAAATATCCACGCGATTAGCCTCGGCCGCACCGCCACGCATCCGATCATCAGCCCAAGCGCCATCGCGAGCGAATGCTGGCGAAACAGCCCGGCCAGTCCCAACAGCGCTCCACCGGCGATCATCGAGACGGCACGCTGTCTTGCGGACTCCTCGCGAACGACGGCGCGCAACAGCAGCGCCCCACCCGCCACGAGCGGAATCAACATCGGAATATCGGCCGCGGGTGTCAGTACATGCTGAAACATGCGCGGTACAAGCGAGAGCGCTATCGTCGCGAGGAGCGCCCACGGCCCGGGCGCGAGCAGCAGCATGAGCGAGCCGAAGATTCCGAAGAACATCACGCGCGCCCCTGCCGCGATCAGAAATCCCGCCGCGATCAGGTCATCTACAGGAACGCTTCGCAACAGCACTGGGTAACCGATCGGAAAGAACCCGTCGTACAACGTGTTCGCATCGGACAGCCGCAAATTCTCTGCCTGGTAGTAGTTCCCCCAAAAGTCGTTCAGGCCAACGTGGAACCCCGTCCGGTAGTTCGCGAACAGGAGTGCCGCCGCGTAGAGCGCGGCATACATCCAGATGCGCCACAGCCACACCCGCTGCTCCGCTGCCTCGCTGGCCGCCCCCGCCGTCACCAGCGCCGTTCCGCCGCGTCGCCCGGATTCTCCGCGTGCACGTCGTCCTGCACGGCCTCCTCCCACTCCGCATCGAGGTCATGCGTGGGCGGCCGTTCCCAGGTATGTTCGCGGCGAAGCGAAATCACGGTGATGATCGAGCCGATCGTCAATGCCGTACCGATCGCCGCGGCCACGGCCGACGCGACCACGGTCGCCTGCGTCGCTCCGCCCATGCGATCGGCGGTCATGGACCACCACTCGTCGAACGTCTCGGGCGTGCGTGGTTCAGGCGGCGGGGGAGGGCGCAGCGCGCGTGCGCGTTCTCGGCGCGCCTGCCCCTCCGCGATAAACTTTTCCAGCGCGGCGCGGGCCTGTTCTTCTTTCGACGTTTCGCCGAATTTCGCAAGGTTCACCCGCTTGAAATTCAGGTCCTTCGCGAGAATGAATCGCGAATAGTCGCGCGCGCCGTCGCTCACCGTGACCCGATACCACCGCCGGTCACCGACGTCCGCCGGCGTCTCCACCGTGAAATACCCGCGCGCAGGCAGCGATTCCGGCTCCACTTCCGCCGGCTCGGGGTACATCTTCGTCGCGTGGGAAACACGATACGTCTCGCCGGGCTGCAGTGAGGGATAGTCCAGGCCCGCTGCAAGCGGGTCGGGCGGCGGCGCGGGTTCCTGATCCGCCACCGGCGCCGGCGGCGGAACGGACCAGTCCTCGCTGGGCGCGCCCAGGCCCGTAATGTAAAACGCGGCGAAAAGCGCGCCGAACAGAATCAGGGAGAAAATCGAATAAATGGCAGCGAGTTTGGGCATTCGTTCGAGACTCGGCTTGTCCCGCGCCATCCTAACAAAACGAATGGGGAATCGCGGAGTGACGAAGCAGAATCACGACTTCCGGAGAGAATCGAACACGCCCAGCAGTTCGTCCGCGTCCACGCCCAGTCGCGTCAGCGAGGATTCGAGGCCGGCGAATATCGCGGGTTCCGCGTTCTCGCCACGCACGAGCGCGTCTACGCACCGGGAAGCGAGCGCCCCGACGGCGGTAATTTCGGGACAGGCAACCGCCTGCTCCGGATCGAGATGGAACCGGATCGGCTCGGCGAGTTCAGGAGGCAGGCCCCAGTGTTCGGCCAACAGATAACCGGCTTCCGGATGCGCAATGCCGAAGGCCTTCTCTTCCTCCTCGCGAATCTCGAGGTCGGTCAGTTGCGTTCCGATCTTCGCGTAGCGATCCGGCGATGATTCCCACAGCGCGAATCGTCCGATCTCGCAGAGCAATCCGGCGGTGAACAGCCCGGGCGTCGATTTCAAACCGCAGGTCGCGCCCACTCGCTTCGCGGCGGACGCACAAAGCGTCGAGCGACGCCAGTAAGCCTCATGGTCGAACTTCGATGAACTCTCCGTCACGCTAATCACAGCGGACGACGTGACGGCCATTACCGTTTCGCGCAATCCGAGCAGCGACGTGGCCAACTCTACGCTATCCACCTTGTGCGCGAAACCGTACGCCGCCGAATTCGCGAGCTTAAGCAGCTTGCCGCCGATCGCCGGGTCCTCGGAAACGATTCGCGCGATCTCCTTCATCGATGTTTCCGGGTGAGTTGCCGCCTCGCGCACGCGCTGAACTGTCTGGGGCAGCGTCGGCAGCGCATCGATCTGCCGGATCAACGACGCGATACCTACCACGCGCACGCCGCTGCTGATTTGTCCCGCCCGCTGCTTGGTGTCCATCGGCGCCAGCGAATCGAAGTTGTAATAGCTCTCGATCGCTTTCCGGATGTCCGCAGGATTGCACAGAAGCGCCTTGACGCGCAGGCCCGTAGCGGTCTCGAGCGCTTTGATCGTCGCAACGTCCAGTGGGAACGCCATGCCGACCGTGAGCAACTTACCCATCTGGTCGATCGGGAATACTTCGTTCTTGATCGCGAAATCCCGCGGGACGACTTTGACAACCTCGGGCGCGACGCGGTAGTTCGCCAGATCGATGCTCGGAACGCCCGGCTGCGACGCCAGGAAGTCGGCCACCTTGTCGTGGTCCAGGTGCCCGAGCTTGATCAGCAGTTCGACGACTTTGCCGCCCTCCGATTTCTGCAGCGCCAGCGCTTCGTCCAGTTGCGCCTGCGTGATGATTTCGGATTCGATCAGCAGTTCGCCGATGCGTTTCTTTTGTGCGGTCAGCGGCTTCGTCGCCATGACGAGTAGAGCCTTCCCCTGGTCGGTAGGGTTCGCGTCTCAGCGAATCCCGTTTCCGCGTTTGGCCGCACGAGCGCCTATCAGGCGGCGCACGGCCGTTCACGTCCTAAGCTCTTTAAAGAGCTTGAGTTACGTATGGGACGGATACCCCAGTCCCATTCCCCCATGACCAGATTTTCTCACATAATGCGAGTTTCTGCCAACATTTAACCCGTCGAATTCTTAGCGTAGAACGCCCCTCCGTAACCAGCGCAAGTTGATGATCCCGCCCGTTCCTGCTACGGTTTCGCCGCCATAACCCCCGGCCCCATCACCGGCCTCCGAGCCGGCCACTAAGAAAGCCCCGCGCCGCGTGAGCGCAGTGACATATACGTATGTGCAATCCAACGAGGAACTCTCGGACCTAAACCGGCGCCTGCAGTCGGTGGACCGGGTCGCCTTCGATTCTGAGGCCAACAGCCTTCACAATTACCGCGAACGGGTGTGCCTCATTCAGCTATCCGCCGGCGACCAGAACTTCATCGTCGATCCGCTTGCGGAGGTAGATCTCGAAGAACTCGTCAAGCGTCTCGCGCGTATCGAACTCCTCATTCACGGCGCGGACTACGACCTGCGCCTGATGCGCAGCACCTTTGGCTTCGTCCCCAAGGGCGATGTCTTCGACACCATGCTGGCCGCGCAACTGCTTGGGCTCGAACGCATCGGGTACGCGGCCCTGGTCGAACAGTTCTTCGACGTTCAGATCAGTAAAGCCGGTCAAAAATCAAACTGGGCGAAGCGCCCGCTGACCGACGCGCAGCTCCAGTATGCGGCGGACGACACGCGCTATCTCGGGCCGCTCGCCGATCTGTTGCGCGAACAACTCGAGTCGCTCGGCCGGATCGACTGGCACAGGGAATGGTGCCGGCGCGTCGTCAAGGCCGCCGCCGAAGCGCCCGAGCGCAACGACGACGATTCCTGGCGTATCCGCGGCACCGGAACGCTAAAGCCCAAGCAGCTCGCCTACGTCCGGGAGATCTGGCAATGGCGCGAGCAGCAGGCCGCGCGGGCCGACTGTCCGCCGTTCAAGATCCTCGGCAACCAACAACTTTTCGAACTCGCCACGTGGGCCGCGGCGCATGCCGGTCAGGAAGTGGAATCGGGCCCGCGTCTCCCCCGGCACTGCGAAGGCCGGCGGCTCCAGGCGCTGAAGGCCGCAATTCGACGGGCGCACTCAATGCCAAAGGAAAAGTGGCCCGAGCGCTTCAAACGACAGCAGCAGACGTTCACCGGACCGGAGTGCAAGCCGCAGATCGACGCGCTGCGGGCCGAATCCGCGCGCGTCGCAGAGGGTCTCGCGATTCCCGCAGCCGTGCTCGCGCCCAAGGCGATGCTCGTCAATATCGCGCGCAACAACGCGCGCACCCGACAAGACATGCAGACGTGCTCAGGCATGATGGACTGGCAGGTGGGCCTGCTCGAAGCGCCGCTGCGCGAAGTCCTCGAGAAGTTCGACAGCTAATTCCCAACGCACGCTTCGTCTGTCTTGAAACGTCGTAATCCAGGATGCTGCCTGTCTCGACGCTTCAGCCGATCGGCGGTCGCCGATCCGCCCAGGGACGCGCCTCTTCGTACGCCGTCGCGGTCTGCATCACCAGCAAGTCCTCGAAACGCCGCCCGACGATCTGGAGGCCCAAGGGCAGCCCGTCCTCCGTGAATCCGCACGGCACGGTCGCGGCCGGGTTCGACGTCAGATTGAAGGGGAATGTAAACGGGTGCCAGCCCTGCGCGCCCACCTCAACCCCGTTCACCGTGTGGGGGTATTCGCGCATTTCCTTTGGGTGCTTAAACGGTGGGATCGCCATCGTCGGCGTGAGCAGCAGGTCGTACTCGCGGAAAAATCGTTGCACGCCCGCCGCCAACACGCGCCGCTTCTCAAACCCCGCCATGTAATCGCGCACGTAGATGTCTTTGCGCTTCGTCACGAACTGGTGGAACGGGGGGGAGAGGTCCGAAGTACCGTCCGGCCGAATGTACCGGACCTCCGCCCCGACCAATTCGCCGAACATCACCCACTTGAAAATCTCTCTCGCGTCGCGCAGGTCCGGGGTCGCCGCCGTCAGCTCGCAGCCGAGCGCCTCAAATGCCGGCAGCGCGGCCTCGAACGCGCGCCGGACCACCGGGTCCACCTGCGCATAGCCGAGATCCGCCGTGTATGCGACGCGCAGCCCCTTCACGTCCCTACGCAAGTTCCGTTCAAAATCCTGGCGGGGCAACGGCGCGGAGAAAAAGTCCTCCGGGTCGAACCCCGCGAGCACGTCCATGGCCAGCGCGCCGTCGGCGACCGTCCGCGTCAGCGGGCCCTGGTGCGACAGAGAAAACCAACCGTCGCTGCGGTAGTTCTTCGGAACGACGCCGAATGTAGGCTTGATGCCGAACAACCCGCAGAACGATGCCGGATGCCGTATCGAGCCGCCTCCGTCCGAGCCCAGCGAGATTGGCGCGAGCCCCGCCGCGCAGGCTGCCGCTGCGCCGCCGCTCGATCCCGACGGCGTGTATCCGAGTTTCCAGGGGTTGTGCGTGACGCCGAACACGTCGTTATCGGTGATCGCCAGCCAGCCGAATTCCGGCGTATTCGTTTTCCCGAGCGGCACGCCGCCCGCCGCCAGCATCCGCGCGACGATTGGGTCATCGCTGTCCGGCACGAACGATTCGAGCGTGCGCGATCCAGCCGTCGTACGCACGCCCTTTTGCCAGGCCAGGTCCTTGATCGAGAAAGGGACGCCCGTCAGCGGTGGCACGTCGCCGCCCCGCGCGATCTGGCGCTCAGCCGCCTTCGCCGCGGCGCGCGTTTTCTCGGGGTACAGCGTGACGTACGCATTGAGCCGGGGATTCACTTCGTCGATGCGCGCGAGGAACGCGTCCGCGACTTCTACTGGCGACAGCGCCCGCTCGCGCATCAACGCCGCAAGCTCGGACGCGGGCGTGTAACACAGTTCCTCTGTCGTCGCCGGTGTCTGCATCGCCCCGTTCCTCCGCATCGAACAGACCGGAACTATACACAAGAATTGGCCGTTGGGGTCGGAAGCGCGGCCGGTGCAAGGTGCCGCGCGCGCTCGACTTTTGTTATCCTGCGGGCCGTACGCTGCCCGCACGGTCCCCGGGATGTTTCATGAGTAAACTTGTGCTCGTTCGCCACGGTCAGGCGAGTTTTTTCTCCGACGACTACGACCGCCTCTCGGAAATGGGTGAGCGCCAGTCGCGCGCACTCGCCAACCACTGGCTCGCCACCGGCGTCGCGTTCGATGAAGTCTTCACCGGCACGCTCGTTCGCCAGAAGCGCACCGCGGAAGTCGTCGGACAGGCGTTCCGCGACGCCGGCCGCCCGTGGCCGCAGCACGAAGTACTTCCCGGGCTTGACGAATACCCCGCGGACGACATGATGGAGTCGTTGCTACCCAAGCTGCGCAAACAGGACGAACGGTTCGACCGGCTCGACCGCGAGTTTCAGCAAGCCAAGGAAGGCAGGGAGCGCTACCGCGCGTTTCACCGCCTGCTCTCCGCCGTGATGGAACAATGGATCGCCGGCACGCACGCGCACAACGGCCTGATTCCGTGGTCTCAGTTCCGCGACGGGGTCCGCGGCGCATTCCAGCAAATCTTCGCGCGCGAGGGCAGCGGCCGGCGCGTCGCCGTGTTCTCCTCCGGCGGCGTCATCGGAGTCAGTGTGCAGACCGTGCTCGAAGCGCCTGACCGCATGGCCGCGGAACTCAACTGGCGCGTGCACAACGCCTCAGTGACCGAGTTCACGTTCAGCGGAAATCGCGTCGCATTGGACTGTTTCAACACTGTTTCGCATCTCGCCGATCCTGAGCTTTTGACGTATCGCTAGAGGATTTTCCAATTCAACCGGCGTCCCTGCCGTGAGAGTGATATGAGCCTGCGCGAGATCAACATGGCCGCCCACCCGGCCTTTCCGTGGCTGAGCCCGGGCGACGCTTCCGGCGTCGAAGCGCTATTGACGAAACTGCGCTGGCTGCGCGCCGGCGAGCGCATCGAGTCCTGCGATCGCGCCGGCGAGGGCAACATGAACCTCGTCCTGCGGGTCATCACCGGCCAGCGCCGGTTCATCCTCAAACAGGCCCGCCCCTGGGTCGAGAAATACGACCACATCGCCGCGCCATGGGACCGCGTGCTGGTGGAGCAGGCGTTCTACGAGCGGGTAGCGTCGATTCACGCGGTCGCGCTCCGCATGCCCCGGATTATCGCCTCGGACGAGACGGCGCGCGTGCTGCTGCTCGAGGACCTCGGCGAAGCGGCCGACTTTACCCATCTCTACCGCGGCAAACTGGTCGATGAAGATCATCTTCGCCGCCTCGCGATGTATCTGCGCCGCCTGCACGATGTCACGAGCCAGGATACGCCGGGCGCCGTGCTGCGCAACCGCGAGATGCGCGCGCTGAACCATGCGCACATCTTTGAAGTCCCGCTCGACGCCAGGAACGGCATCGATCTCGACAAGTACGAGCTCTGGCTCGGCGATCATGCAGCCGAACTGCGCGCGGACACCGAGTTTCGCCGCGCCGTCGCGTCGTTGGGCGAGCGCTACCTTGAAGACGGCCCGAGCCTGTTGCACGGCGACTTTTTCCCCGGCAGCTGGCTCCGTGTCGGCGACGACGTAAAAGTGATCGACCCCGAGTTCGCGTTCTACGGCGACCCGGAATTCGATCTCGGTGTCGCGCTGGCGCACTTGCGGCTGGCGGCGCAGAATTTCGATTACGGCAAGTTGTTCCTGGCCGCGTACACCGGCCGCGACATGGATCCCCAGTTCGACCTCGAGCTCGTCGCGCGGTACGCCGCCGTCGAAGTCACCCGGCGCATCCTGGGCGTCGCGCAACTCCCCATCCCGCCGAGCGAAGGCTTCCGCGCGTGCCTGCTTGCCGCAGCGCGCGAGGCGATGCACGGCCGTTCCGTCGAGGCGCTATGGGCGTGACGCGCGCGTTTCGGCTGGCATTCACGGGCGTGATCGCCTGCCTCCTTGCCGCCGCCGCATCCGCGCAGACCGACGTCTGGCTCGATGTGGACGTCGCCGCCGGCCTGCCGAACCGTGACGTCGATGACGCGCTCGCGCTGATCCAGGCGTTCAACTCGCCCGAACTGCGCGTGCGCGGCGTATCCGCCGTCTATGGCAACGCGCCGCTCGCCGACGGCCTCCCGATCGCGCGCGAAGTCGTCGAAAAGTTCGGGCCCGCCGGATTAACGGTGCATGCCGGCGCCGCGTCGAAGGACGATCTCGGAAAATCCAACGACGCCGTCGCGGCCATGGCCGCCGCGCTCGTCGAAAAGCCAATGACGCTTCTCGCGGTCGGCCCATTGACGAACGTGGCTTCGCTGTTGAACCTCCACCCGGACGTGCATACAAGAATCGACGCGATCGTCGTCGTCGCCGCGCGCCGGCCCGGACAACGATTTACGTATCCAACGGCGGACGGCTACGCCTTCGCCGATTTCAACTTCGAGAACGACCCCGAGGCGGCGAAGTTCATCCTCGACTCGAAGATCCCACTTGTGTTCGCGCCGTGGGAAGTCTCGTCGCACGTCTGGATTACGCCCGACGACCTCGCGCGTAACGCGACCTACGGCGGCACGGGCCTCTGGATTTACGAGCACTCCCTCGGCTGGGCCGAGATGTGGCGCGCGCGCTTCAAAACCCGCGGATTCAACCCCTTCGACACGCTCGCCGTCGGCTGGGTATCGCATCCCGACCTCATGAAGTCCATACCCGTTACCGTCACCATCGAGAGCCTGCCCGACGACACGGCGGACCCGGCGAAAGGCACGGCCCCGCTCAAACCCTACCTGCTGGTCCACGAAACAGACCTTCCCAACGCCCGCGCCACCTACCTTTACGAGCCCCTGCCGCAGTTCACCCGCCTGCTCCACGAGCGCCTGTCCGGCTACTGAGGTTAGAGCCGCGGCCTGGGAACGCTGGGAACTTCGCGAAGCCAATTACTCTGCCCCCGCGCCCGCACCGGGCCATACCGGCAAACAAATCCCTAACTTGCCTTCCATACCGGGGCCAAGTATCGTCTCGGCGTGGGGTTCCCACCCGTAGGAGGTCCCGTAATGGGCTCACGCGTCATCGCAATGACGGTCGCCGTCTCGGCGATTCAGTTTACGCAGCTTTCAGCGAATTCTCCGACCTTTACTCGCGACGTCGCGCCCATCTTCCATGCGAACTGTCTCGAGTGCCATCGTCCGGGGGAAGCGGCGCCGATGTCGTTGCGTACCTACGAGGAAGCGCGTCCCTGGGCGAAATCGATCAAGGAAAAAGTTACTTCGCGCGTCATGCCGCCGTGGTTCGCCGATCCGAACCATGGAAAGTTTCGCAACGACCCCCGGCTGACCGACGACCAGATCGCGACGATCGCCAGCTGGGTTGACGCCGGTGCGCCGCGCGGGAATCCCGCGGACATGCCCGAGGTCCCCGAGTTCACGGAAGGCTGGCGCCTCGGTGAACCCGATTTCGTGATCGAGCTGCCCGAGGTGGATGTCCCGGCGGACGGCGGCGACTATTTCCCCGACCTGAGCATCACGCCCGACATGCCCGAAGATCGCTGGGTGCAGAAGGTCGAAATCCGGCCCAGCAACCTCGAAGTCACGCACCACGTGGTGATCTTCATGGGCGGATTCGGCGGCGGCGGCGGACGCCGCGGTGGCGGCATGATGGGCAACTTCGACGTGCTGGGCGTGTGGTCTGTCGGCACGGAACCCAACGTCTATCCCGAAGGCACGGGCCGCCGGCTCAAGCAGGGCCAGCGCCTGATGACGAACATGCACTACCACCCGAACGGCACCGCGCAAAAAGATCAGACGCGCATCGGCCTGCATTTCGGCGAGGGCGATCTTCAACACGAGATTCAGGCCGCGCTCGCAGGCAGTTTCAGTCTCACCGTGCCCGCGAACGAAGCGAACCACCAGGAGAAAGCGTCCTGGTACGTCGATCGCGACATCAAAATCATTTCGCTGTTCCCCCACATGCACCTGCGCGGCAAAGACATGCGGATGACCGCGGCCTATCCCGACGGCCGCGAGGAAGTGCTGCTAAACGTTCCGGGCTACGATTTCAACTGGCAATTGTTCTATTACCCGGAACAAGCCATCGAACTCCCCGCCGGATCGCGGATCGACATCCTCGCGCACTACGACAATTCTTCCGGCAACCCCTACAACCCTGACCCGAACCGCAGCGTGTACTTCGGCACGTCCACGGACGACGAAATGCTGTTCGGCATCTTCGAGTACATCGAGACGGGCGAGGCCGTGGCGAAGGTGGATCAGCTCGCGACGTTCGCGGGGAGCTTCCCCGAGGGCGAGGCCTTTGTCGTGCGGTTGCCGCTGGGCGAAGCGAGCATCACGACCGTGATGCACCTGCCGCGCGTGGGCGAGGGCCGCTGGCTGATTGACTTCAACGGCACCAAGGTCGAAGTACCAATTCGAAACCTCGTATGGGACGGCGACACCTGCCGCGCCGACGTGACGCTCCGGTTCGGCAGCATGGGCGGGGAGCTCAAGATGGATGCCACGCTCAAGCCGGACGGCACGCTCGACGGCCGCATCACCAGCGACGGGACCACGCCGTTCATCATCCCGCGGTTCGAGGGCGAGAAGTTCGTTCGCGAGTAAGGCTCCGCGGAAGTCATCCCGAAACCGTCATCGCGAGGAGCCGGTTGTGAGGCGAAACAAACTCATCCTCCAACTGGCGCTGCTGCTCGCCGCGGGCGTTGTGTCCGCCCAGGACGCGCGCGAACCCGCCGCCCAGCCGTCACACTCGGTCATGGTGCCGATGCGTGATGACACGCGGCTCTCGACCAAGGTGTACCTGCCGCAGGGCGATGGCCCGCGGCCCGCGATCCTCACCCGCACTCCCTACAACCAGGCGCCCTACGCGCGCCGCGCCGCGCACTACACCGGCGCGGGCTACGCCTACGTCACGCAGGACTTTCGCGGCCGCTTCGAGTCCGACGGGGTCTACGAGCCGTACCAGACGGAAATGGAAGACGGTTACGACACGATCGAATGGATCGCGCAACAGCCCTGGTGCAACGGCAAAGTCGGCATGTCGGGCCGGTCCGCCATGGGCATCGCGACCAACCTCGCCGCTGCGGCCGACCCGCCGCACCTCGTCTGCGGTTACATCGTGACCGCGCCGGAGAGCCTGTTTGACGAGTCCTATTTCATGGGCGGCGTGTTCCGCGAACACTTCCGCGGCAACTTCATGCGGCTCACCGGCGCGGAGGACCAGATTCCGATCATGAAGTCGCGCGCAGTGCTTGACGAGAAGTGGAAGCAGACGGACTTCGTGTTCCACCGGCACAAGATCGACATTCCGATGTACAACGTCGGCGGCTGGTACGACATGTTCGCCAAGGGCGCGATCAACAACTTCGTTCAGTTGCAGTACCACGGCCGGGAAGGCGCGCGCGGCAACCAGAAACTGCTGATGGAGACCTGGGGCCATTCGCCCATCGACGGAGACCTCGAATACCTCGGCGAGGGCGGACTCGACGGCGGATTCGCCGACGAGATGCGCTGGTTCGACCACTGGCTGAAGGGCGAAGACACGGGCATCATGGACGAGCCCGCCATGACCTACTACCACATGGGCGCGGCGCGCAAGGGAAAGATCTCGCCGATTAACCGGCTCGTCCGCACGGACACGTGGCCGCCGCCCGCGCGGGACACACGGTACTATCTGCAAGCCGGAGGCGCGCTCTCGACGAATCGGCCCACCGCGCTGGGTTCAGTCACGAGCTACCGATTCGACCCGGCCGATCCCGTGCCCACGGTCGGCGGCGCGAACTACAACAACCTGCCCGATCAGTTCCCGATCACGGTCGGCCCGGTCGATCAGCGCGAGATTTCAGGTCGTCAGGACTACCTGCGGTTTCAGACCGAACCGCTCGCAGCGGACGTGACCGTGCAGGGCCACATCGACTTCGAACTGTGGGCGGCGACGGACGGGCCGGACACGGACTTCATGGTCAAGCTCATCGACGTCTACCCGGACGGCTACGAGGCGCTGCTGCTCGACTCGCCTATCCGCGCGCGGTTCCGCGATGGCCGCGCGCCCGCGGACATCCACATGATGACGCCCGGACGGCCCGAACTCATGATCATCGACCTCTGGAACATCTCGCAGACCTTCGAAGCCGGCCATCGAATCGCGGTCCACGTCACGTCGAGCAACTTCCCGCGTTTCGAACTCAATCCGAACACCGGCGAGGCCGCCGGCTCATCCGAAATCCCGCCCCGGATCGCGACGAACACGATCTATCACGATTACGACCACCCAACAGCAATCGTGTTGCCGATCACGGACCTCGAACTTGAGTAGGTGTCAAAGGTCAAGACCCCGACCACGAAAGTACACGAAAAAGCGCACGAAAACTGCACGAATGACTTCACGGAATCCGAAAGTTCTTGATCACTTATTCGTGAACTTTCGAATTCTTTCAGTTCTTTTCGTGGTGAATCTGATTGCGCCGCAGGTGCACGCGCAGCGCGGCGCTCAGGACGGCGAATGGCGGTCCATCGGCGGTGACGCCGGCCACTCCAAATATTCGCCTCTGGACCAGATCAATCGCGAAAACGCCTCGCGCCTCGAAATTGCGTGGACCTGGTCATCCATCGACGACCGTATCCAACAGGCCAATCCGGATAACCCCCAGCTCGCCCGCGCGACATATTTCGAGTGCACGCCGATCATGATCGGCGGCACGCTTTACGGGAGCACCTGCCTCAGCCAGGCCTTCGCGCTCGACGCCGCCACCGGAGAGACGCGCTGGACCTTCGACTCGAACGGGTACAAGGCCGGCCGGCCGCCGAACCTCGGCTACATCAGCCGCGGCGTTGCGCACTGGGGCGACGGCGACGACGCGCGGATATTCTTCGTCGCGAGCGACTCATACCTGTACGCCCTCGACGCGCGCACCGGTCAACCCGTCTCCGACTTCGGCGACGCGGGCCGCGTCGACCTCATCGACGGCGTGCCGCGGGCGAAGCGCGGCCAGGGCTACGGCCATCCGTCCGCGCCCGTCGTCTGCCGCGACGTGGTCATCGCCGGCTCGTCGATCAGCGACGGCCCAACCACGAAAGAAGCGGTCCCCGGTCGCGTCAAGGCCTATGACGTGCGTAGCGGAAAGCCCCTGTGGACGTTCAACTGCATCCCGGCTGAAGGCGACTTCGGCACGGACACCTGGGAAGACGACGCCTGGCGCTACACCGGCGGCGCAAACGTTTGGACGAACATGAGCGCCGACGAGGATCTTGGTTTTGTCTACCTGCCGACCAGTACGCCGACCAACGACTTCTACGGCGGCCACCGTCTCGGCAACGGCCTCTTCGCCGAGAGCCTCGTCTGTCTCAACGCTTCGACCGGCGAACGCATCTGGCATTACCAGATCGTGCATCACGGAGTCTGGGACTACGACCTGCCCTGCGCGCCGAATCTCGTCGACATTGTCGTCAATAACCGGCCCATCAAGGCCGTCGCCCAGGCCACCAAGCACGGCTTCGTCTTCGTCTTTGACCGTGCGACGGGCGAGCCTGTCTGGCCGATCGAGGAGCGCGCCGTCGCGCCGAGCGACGTGCCCGGCGAATCGCTGTCCCCGACACAACCCGTGCCGACCTTGCCCGTCCCATTCACAAAGCAGGGCATGACTGAGTCCGACGCGATCGATTTCACGCCGGCGCTCCGAGACGAATCGCTCGCGATCCTCCGGACGTTTCATCTCGGTCCGTTGTTCACGCCTCCCGCCCTCGACAAGCCCACGCTGATGTTGCCTGGATACGGCGGCGGCGCGAACTGGCCCGGCTGCGCGTTCGACCCGGACACGAACACGATGTTCATCCCGTCGATGAATTGGCCGTCGTTGTTGTTTCTCGCTGCGCCCGACGCGTCGCGCTCGAATCTGAGGTATACGCGCTCGTTCGCCGACATGGACGGGCCCGGCGGCCTGCCGCTGCTCAAGGGACCCTACGCGCACGTCGCGGCGCTCGACCTGAACACCGGCGCGCTCAAGTGGAA
>CAYPNI010000011.1:29874-54671 GCA_964411925.1 uncultured Nitrospirales bacterium | reverse complement strand
TAGCGCAGCGCCTCCTCGATGAGCGCGCGCTCGGTCAACTCAACCGCTATCCGCGTGGCTTCCTTGAGCGAGGTAAATGTCTTTTCCTTGACCTCTTCACGGGGCGCGGGACGGCTCGGCGCCGCGGCGTGTTGCACTACCTCGTGCGGCCCGTTGCTGTCGTCGAGGAGCACGGACGCTTCACCCGTCGCGACGAACTCCTTCACGCGCGCGGCGAGGGCGCGCACGTTGCCGCGCCATTTCAGCTCCTGCATCCGCGAGAGGACGTCGTCCGGAATGGGCTCGTATCTCTTTTCAATTTTCTTGCTGTAGTTGTAGTTGAAATGTTCTGCGAGAACCGGAATATCATCCGACCGTTCGCGCAGGGGAAGCATGTGGATCACGAACTCGCTCAAACGCGAATAGACGTCACGACGGATACGGCCCGACACCAGCGCTTGCTCAATCGGGACGTTCGTTGCCGTGACGATGCGCACGTCGGGATGAATCGGCTGGACACCGCCAATCCGCATGTACGGATCGCCGTCCAGCGCCGTGATGAGCTTGACCTGGGACGCCTCGCAGATCTCCGTGATCTCGTCGAGGAAGATCGTCCCCTTCTCCGCGAGCTCGAAACGGCCAGGTTTGGCCGTGTGCGCGCCCGTGAACGCGCCCTTTTCGTAGCCGAAGAGCTCACTCTCCACGAGTTCGGCGGGGATTGCCGGGCAATTCACCTTGACGAAGGGACGCCCCTTGCGCTGCGACCGCTGGTGCAGCAGTCGGGCGACGATATCCTTGCCCGTGCCCGATTCGCCCGACACCAGAACCGTCATGTCGGTCCCGGCGAGTTGGGTGATGTGTTCGTCGAGATCGCGAATGAAATCGCTGCGCCCGACCAATCGTTCATGTAAGGTCGCCGTAACGCCGTATGGCGCCCAGCTTTCGAGCCTATCCGCTTCAAATGGCACGACGCTCTCCAATACTGAGGGAGCTTTGGACGCCGCAACAGCGGCATCCTGCCCTTCCCCAAGGGTTCCGATCCCTTATCCAGCCTTGACTAACCGGGGTACCGAAAACTGACGAAACCGACCGGCTAGTTATTCAACCTCGAAACACATGTTATCACGCTGGACGTATCAAAGTCTAGTATTATTTGCCGACCCTAGCGGAATACGCGGTTCTCGCACTCATCGCGCACGTTTATCCAGCTGATGGCGCTCAATTCGCCTTCTCAAAGCTGAATAACTCATCCCGAGCTCTTCCGCGGCCTTTCGGCGGTTCCACTGGTTCCGCTCAAGGGTTGCCAGGACCTCCGCCGGGGACAAATGTTCGCCATCCTTGTCATTTTCGGGGGGTGCGGTTTTCTGGACTTTCGCGGGTTCTGCCGCCGGAAACTGCTTCACCATTCCGCCAAGGTGTGCCGCGATGCTGCCGCGGCGCCCGAGGGCGAGCCAGCGCTTGACGGTGCTTTCGAGTTCGCGGATGTTGCCGGGCCAGTCGTATCGGGAGAGCAGATTCAGATCTTCGCCACTCACGCCGGCGCTCTCCGCACCGGAGAATGTGCTGTGCTTCTTTACGAAGTGGTGAACGAGCAGCGCAATGTCTTCGCGCCGTTCGCGCAGCGGCAGTACCCAGATAAACACTTCGTTCAATCGGAAATACAAGTCGTCGCGGAACTCCGCGCCGGAAATTTTCTTCTCCAGGTCCGCATTCGTCGCGGCGATCACCTGCACGTCAACATGTACCGGGTGACGCCCGCCGATCTTTGTAAATTCCTTGTGTTCGATCACTTGCAGGATCTTGGCCTGCAGTCCGGTCGCCATGTCGCCGATTTCGTCGAGAAAGATGATGCCCGGATGCGCCAATTCGAACCGGCCCGGCTTGGCCTTGTATGCGCCCGTGAACGCGCCTTTTTCGTAGCCGAAGAGTTCGCTCTCGAGCAAGTGCTCGGGCAGCGCGCTGCAGTTGATCTTCACGAACGGTTTGTCGCGGCGCTGCGCCGAGAGCCGGTGGATCTCGCGTGCAATGACGTCCTTACCGACGCCGCTCTCGCCGCGAATCAGGCAGTTGAGGTCCGTTTGCGCGGCACGAAAGATGATCTGTCTCAGCTCGGTCATCGCCGGGCTTACGCCCACGAGGGCCGAGGACGATTCGGTCTCTGCCGGCGCCTTGGAACCGTCCGACGCGGGCTGCGCGCCTGCTTCCGAGGCCGCCCGGGCCACCTGGCTGCGCAATTCGGCAAGACTGAACGGCTTGGCGAGGTAATCCGACGCGCCGCGGCGGATACACTCGATCACCGTCTGCGGCGAGGAATCGACCGAAATGCAGATGACCTTGTGCCGACCTGGCGACTTCACGAGCGTCGAGAGGGCCTCCAAGGTCAGCCCGGCTTCGGGCAACAGCTCCATGATCACGACGTCCATCTCGGATCCGGAGAGCATCGGGATGACTTGGTCCAGGTTGGCCGCCGTACTCACGCGGTAGCCCGAACGCCCGAGGCCCTTTTCCAGCGACCACCTCACGCCCGCGTCGGTCTCGATGATGAGAACGCTTGGATGCGGCCCGCCCGTGTGGCGGCCGTTCGACTGCTCGTGTGAAGGCGGGTGCGGTTGAGTCATGAGAACTGCCGGCGTTATCCCGCCTGTACGTCCAGGCCATTGCGCGGAAGCACGATTTTGAATGTGCTCTTGTGTTCGCTCTGTCGTTCCACGGAGAGGACGCCCCCGCTCGTCTGCACGGTGCGTTGCGCCAGCAAATACCGCGGATGCGCCTTCACAATCTCCGACAACGCGCGACCCGTGCCCCGGTGCGCCGCGGACTGCGCCGGCTCGGCGACTTGCGCGAACTCGCACAGGATGTGGTCTTTGCCCTGCGGCACCACGCGTACGCTCAACACGTCGTCCGCGCCGAGATTTCGCACGACGGTCGAAATCAGATCGAGAAACGTGCTCGCCAGCGCGGCGCCGTTCAGAAGAATGCATTCACCGGGATCGTCGATGTGTTTCTCGATGCCGATGCCGCGCTGTTCAATCGTGTTGGACAACAGGTGCAGCGTCTGATCGATGTACTCGGCGAGGCGCACCGTCTCGACGCTGTCCGATCGCACGCGCGCGAGCTTGTGGAACGCCTGCGCCTGCTCGACGAGGAAATCGGCGTGATCACCGATGATTCGCAGGCCTTCGCGCCCCTCTTCGTCCTCCGGCGCGCGCTCGGCGAGCACCTCGGTCGTGGTGCGCACGGCCGTCAATGCCTGTAAGAACGTCTTCGCCAGTTCCTGCGCGATGTTGCCGAGCCCGGCCTGTTGCGCGCCGTGCAACAGCAGGCGCGAACGCTGCCACTCGAAAGCCAGGAAGTGCCCGCACATCTCCAGGAACTGGCGCTGGGTCTCATCTTCGCGGAATTCAGCGTCCACATAGAACGCCACCGCGCACACCGGGCGGCCCCAGAATTCGGTCTCGACGACCCACTCGCGCCACCGATCCGGATCAGCGCCGAGGTAGCGTTCCAGTCCCGACTTGAGATATGTCTCGTCGCCCGTCGCCGCCTCCCGCCCGGACGCGCGCGATTCCTTGCTCGCGACCACGCTGACCGACCCGTTGCGGCGATGCACGCCCAGGAACTCGGTCTCTGTGACGTCGGACAACGCGAGCGCGCGCAGCGGCACGTGCTTCTCGATGGTCTCGTACACCGCGCGCAGCAGCCCTTCGTCCGTCATGAAGCGCGAGGCCAACTGGCTCACATCCAACATGGCATTGAGCATCGAATTGGTCGATTCGAGGTGCCGCGCTTGCTGTCGCAAGTCGACCGTGGCTTCCTCGATGCGTTCGCGGAGCAGATCGCGTTCGCCTTTGAGCAGCTCGACGAGTCGCGCCCGGTCACGGAGCGCGTCGTGGTGCGCGACGGCGCGGCCGACGCCCGTGCGCAACGTCATCAGATCGATCGGCTTCAACAAATAATCGAACGCCCCCGTCCGCATCGCTGCAATGATCGACTCCGAGGCGGAATCGCCAGTCAGGATGATCGGCACCGTCTGGGGAGAAGACTCAAGCAACTGCCCGACGAGATCGATTCCCCGTCCGTCTGGCAACCCCAAATCGATCAGCGCGCAGGAGTAAAGCGACTCGCTAAGCCGTTGACGGGCCTCGTCACAGGTGTGCGCGCAGACGCACTCGTACCCCAGCACTTCAAGCTGTTGTAAGAGTGCTTCCCCGAGCTCTATGGCGTCTTCGACCAGCAGGATGCGGTGCTTTTCCCCGCGAACCGAAACATCGGCCCTTCGGTCGAAGGAAACTATTGACGCACCACCCTCGCGGTCCATCGAGCAGTCCCCAATCGACTATCCTTGTCGTATACTACGTTTTCTGATAAATTCCGGTAAGCAAATGTTCGTCAGATTTGAACGTTTCCTTACTCCCCCTACATCGTACATCAAAAAAACTTAAAACGGGTAAGCGCAACCGATAGGCAGGATTGTGCAGAACTACACGAAGACGACGGAATCAGGTAAGCGAAATATTACTTGGGCGTGAAGCCGAAATCAACCTTGAGCGACGACTTCGCCCGGCGAGCCGCCGGTGGCCCGCTTGAGCCTGCGTTCCGCGGCTTCTACGAGCGTCTCAGCGTCGCCGCTGTCTTGCGGGAAGGTAACGAGTGAAAACCAAAGTTCGCTATCGGCTCCAAACTTTCGGTACCGGTCGATGGCGATTTGGGCGCCGTTCCGGTCGGTCTCACTCATGAGAATAACCAAGTGGGAGTTTTTTTCCGCCAGCAGGTCGCTACTACGGATCTTGTCCGCGAGCACCCGTCTGACGGATCCGTCCGCCGACGCGCCGGTGACCATCACCAGGCTGACGAAGCGCCGATAGCGCTCCGCGCAGGACAACTCGTAGTCGAGCACGTCCTGCAGGAGGCCGTACGTACCCTCCACGGAATGGATATCCTCTCGTTTTTTGGGTGATTCGAGAAACACTCGACTACAGCCGTCCTTCCCCTCGAAACGACTAAGGCAAAAACCGTTCCAAGTAATTTCTTGCCGAAACCCGATGAAATTCGCGAGAAATCGCTTGAAAACACGTGCCTCGGGCCATTCGACTCTCGAAGGGAGTAGGGCATTCCACGCTCAACCAGGGCATAAGTTTCGCGAACGTGACAACTGTTTAATATTTCCGCCGATCCATGTTAAGTCCCTGTTACAGAACGTCTTGCGAACATAACTTTATAAGATTCGAGCGGAATCGTGCCGCGCGAGTCTCAGAAAAACTATGCGACAATGGTAGGTGCGATATTTGCTCTCCGGGGGAACCATGAAAGTCCTTCTCGCGATTGGAACACGTCCAGAGGCCATCAAAATGGCCCCACTCTTTCTCTCGCTCAATCGGCGCGAGGAGCTGTCGGTCGAGGTCTGCCTGACGGCGCAACACCGGGACCTGCTCGATAGCGTCATTGGGCTGTTCGGACTGCCCGTCCACCACGACCTTGACGTGATGCGCTCGAACCAGGACATCTACTCGATCACCGCTGGCGTCCTTGCGGGCATGCGGGATGTCCTGCGGGCGAGCCGCCCGGACCTGCTATTGGTCCACGGCGATACGACGACCACTTTCGCCGCGGCGCTCGCCGCCTACTACGAGAAGGTGCTCGTCGGACACATCGAGGCGGGGTTGCGCAGCTTCGACAAGTTGCGGCCGTTCCCCGAGGAAATGAACCGCCGGCTCGGCGACCAATTGAGCGATTACTTCTACGCACCCACGGCCAGCGCCCGGGAGAATTTGCTGCGCGAGGGATTCGACGACGCGCGGATTCTCGTCACGGGCAACACCGTCGTCGACGCGCTGCTGGAAGTCGCCGCGCGTTCGCATACTTTCGCGGACCCGCTCATCGAGCGTCTGGGCCGGGAGCGGCGCCTGATCGTCGTGACGGCGCACCGTCGCGAGAGCTTCGGCGACGCCTTCCGCGAGATGTGCCTGGCGATGCGCGAGATCATCGAGGCCAATCCCGATGCGGAACTGGTGTTTCCGGTGCACCCGAACCCGAACGTGCGCGCCGCGGTCGCTGCGACGCTCGACGGCGTTGACCGGATCCATCTCACGCCGCCGCAGGATTACTTCGAGTTCGTCCACCTGATGAAGAAGGCCTATATCATCCTGACCGATTCGGGCGGGATTCAGGAAGAGGCGCCCGCGCTGGGCAAACCGGTCGTCGTCATGCGCGAGGTCACGGAGCGCACGGAAGGCGTTGACGCGGGCACTGCCGTGCTGGCGGGAACGACGCGCAACGCGATACGCGGCGCCGTACAGCGGCTGCTCGACGACCCGGCCGAGTACGGCCGCATGGCCCGGGCCACGAACCCCTACGGCGACGGTCAGGCTTCGGAACGAATCGCTGATCACATCATTGACTGCGTCGCGAAGGGGAAATCCCGGTCCGGGCTCGCATTGCAACCGTAACGATCTCCTTCGCTACCGTTTCCGGAATTTTCTGACCTTCGCCTTGTAGAAGTCCGATTCGCTCTCCATTTCGTAACCCTCGTTGAGCACGTCTTCGAGCATCTGCAGGTTCAACACATGATTGGACCATTCGGCGTACGGTGGGCGGTCGGTAAACACCCAGATGCGGTCGCCCGGCGCGACCTGCGCCAGCGCGTCTCGAACTTCCTGCGGATCGTGGATCGTCCACTTGTCCACTTCGTACGTCGTCAGATCGTCGTGGTGTGGCAGCGGAACCAGCGGGTTGACGCCGTCGTAGTAGACTCGCAGCGGATACTCCGCATGGCTCACGGCCACCACGATGGGCTCGTTCGGTTTCTCGTTCGTCTCCAGGTACGCCGCGACCCGCCGGTAGTCGCCAATCTTGGCCAGTGGCCGGAACCGCAGAACGCTCGCACCCGCGCACAGCACGAGCAGCGCGGCCATGGCGCCGGCCAGGACGGCCCTCCGCCGCGGCCCGAACCGGTCGGCCAAGGCGACGGCAGTCATGTGCAGCGGAATCGTCGCTCCAATGAAATGGCGGATGAAGTCGATCTCGCCCATGATGAACTTGGTGAGCGCGAGATAACCGAGTACGACCGTCGAACACAAGAACGGTATGGCCGAACTCCGCAGGTCCCATTGCGTCGGCTTGGCGAGCATGCCGATCAGGAAGGCGCCGGCGATAAAGAAGAATATGACGGCCCGCGGCGTCTCGGGATACTCGAATATTCCGGAGATGGATTCGACTATGCGCCCCGACGTGAACACGACGGAACGCGTGGCGGACGGAAGTCGCTCGACTCCCGCCGTATAGAGTTCCGTATCCTGGATGGACATGAGAAACTGCGGAAGAATCAACACGCCGGTCCCGCACATCAGGAGCACGTAGTTGCGCAGGGCGCGCCACTCGCGCCAGACGAGTAGCGCCAACGCCCCGCCCGGCAAGAGGAACCCGACGTAGTAAAACGAGTAGATCCCCAGCGTCGCCGCGATCGCGAAGTTGACCTGGGCGCTGAGGCTCCGTTCGGCGGAAACAAACCCCGCATGAAACAAGTAGAGAAGCACCGCACCCCAGAACGGGATCAGGCAGTAGAGACGGATCTCCATCGCCGCGTACAGGATCCACGGATTGATCGCCAGCGGCAGAAGCACCCACGCCGTCGGGAGATTGGGAAACCATCGGCGTGCGGTGAGATGAACGATCCACAGCGTGGCAGCGATGATCCCAACCGGCAACATTCGTCCGAAGGGGATCGACGGGTCAATTTGCCGCCAGGCCCATAGCAGGATGTAAAAGAACGGAGGATGCCCCTGGAACGTTATGCAATGGTCCACGGCATACATCAGGCCCTTGGACGTGGTGGCCAACGAGTAGTACTCGTCGATCCACACGTTGAGCCACAACCCGAGCGGCACCGTAATACAAAGATGCCCCGCGATGATCGCCGCTGCGATCAGATTCTCGCGCCGGCGCGCGTCCGGGTGAGCGGCAGGTCGGACATCCGATCGATTCACACACCGCTCCCCGTTGTCGTTTTAATGCGCCGGAAGTAAAGCCGCCTCTCGCCCGTTAACCTACAGGATTGCGCGCCGCTTTAGCACGCG
The DNA here is from genome assembly GCA_964411925.1 of uncultured Nitrospirales bacterium. GTDB lineage: Bacteria > Hydrogenedentota > Hydrogenedentia > Hydrogenedentales > VFKU01. The sequence goes on along the minus strand of CAYPNI010000011.1, from coordinate 46,620 downwards.
GGACGGATCCGTCTGGATCGCGCGGACACGCGCAGCGTGTTCGGACATCGGCAGGACCTCGAACGAGCGTGTCAGGCGTCCGATGACCTTGTCGAAGAATTCCACCTTGTACGCGCGCGGGAGGTCCATGCCCGGGAAGAAATGGAGCTGGGGTACGTCTTCCTGGCCAAGCAGGTCGAGCGGATGAAGCAGGAACGACGGGCCCACGCCGGACAGCCGGCACAATTGCACCGCCAGTTCCAGGTATGCCGTCGACGCCAGCTTCGAATAGCGCGAGAGCCAGAGCAGGTAGCTCAGATGGAACGGGGTCCGGAACAGCGGGATCGTCGTCACCGGTATCTCGAGGATCTGGCCCGAGGGCGTGTCCCACATGAACGGGTGCAGCGGCTGGAATCCGTCGCTGAGCTTGCCGAACAGTTCCTTGCGCGTCTCGCGCTCGCCGCGGCTCATCGAACTGCTGGCAAAGTAGTACAGGCGCGCCAGCGGCCCAAGTACCGACGGCAGTGTGGACGCGTCGAACGCGTAACCCATCTTCGCGAGGACGCCGAGCAGTTTGGGGCTGTAGCAGAACCCAGGGCCGCGGAAGCCGACCGGCTTCGCTCCCAGTTTCTCGACGAGCAACGAGTGCGTGCGCTCGAGTTCTTCTGTCAGGCGGTCTTCTTCATAGTCCTGCATCCAGGGCTCGTGGTTGTACGAGTGATTGCCGATCTCGTGGCCGCGCTCGACGATGTCGCGCAGGAAGGGAATGTCCGCCTGGTTTTCGAGGTCGCGGCCGACGATGAAGAAGGTGATTTTAAGATTATGGCGATCGAGCGCATCGAGCACCAGCGGCAGCAGCACGGAGAGGTAACTCGACGCCGTCTCCCAGTTGGTTTCGCCGTGCGTCTTCAGATACGTCCAGAGATTGTCGAGATCCAGTGACAAGCTCGCCACGGGTTTCGTCCGTTCGGGCACCGTTCGTCTCCTAGTTGGCCAACGGCACGGCGGCCGTCGCATTTAGCGTATCAGTCTCGTCCGCAGTGTCATCCACCGCGATATCGAGTATCGTCTCCGCTGCGCGATTGGCCAGCGCGACGATGGCGTTGTTGTTCAGCGTGTCGCGTCCGGCAAGCTCGGCGTTCACGCACCACAGCCGGCCGTCGGCCGACACCGCTGGCTCATGCCGCACCGGCGGCTTGTCGATCCACAGGGCCTGGACGTGCGGCGCTCGGTTCACGTGGAAACTCACGATATTATCGTCGAGTCTGGGGAAAAACTGCCGAAGCGCGGCGAGGAATTCCGTCGCAATCGCGGACTCCGGACGCTTGAACCAGTCCGATTCCGGCACGTCGTAGCGCGGCAGCATGACCAGGTGCCGGCCGTTCATCTCACGCGGGCCAGTCAACGCGGTCACCTCGATGATGCCGGTGAACGGCAACCCCCGCTCGATGAGATTTGTGACGTAGAATTTTGTCAGCGGCTTGCGCAATACGAGCGACATGCACACGACGCCCAGGAACTTCGGGCGCGGGTCCCCGGCGTTGGAATCGAGCGGGGCCTCGGGCGCGAGCCGTTGCAGCACGTGCGACGGCACGGTCGAGATCACACGGTCGAAATGCCGCGTCTCCTCGCCGACCTGAACACTGACGCCGCTGCGCTCGATCTCGATCCGGCGCACGGCAGCGCCCGTCTCGATCGTGCCGCCGGCGGATGCGATTTGCTCGCAAAGCTTGTCGTAGAACGCTTTCAGCCCGCCGCTGAGAAATCCCAACGTTTCCTTGCCGTCGCTCTTGCTCCGGGTGGAGTAATAGCGGCGAATGGTCGCCCAGATGATCGTCGCCGGCACGCTCTCGCGCAGCTCGCCGAATTTGGAAGCGAGCAGCGGTTCCCAGATGCGCTCGTACACGCTGCGCCCGAACACTTTGGACAACCACGCCTTCGCGGTGATGCGCTCGAGTGGTTCCGGATCGTTCACGCGCTGCGTGTAGAGAATTCCGAGTGCCAGCCGGGCCTTGGCCCACAGCGAGAGCACGGGGAACTTGATGAATTCCATGTTGCTGCTCATTGAGACGAGCCGGCCCTTCCACAGGAAACCAGTCTTCGTCTCGCGCCACTGCAGCTTTTCCTCAAGGCCGAGCTCCGCGATGAGTGCGCGCAGTTGTTCGTCCTGCTTGAGGATTACGTGGTAGTACTTGTCCCACGTGAATTCGCCGTATTCATGCCAAGTGGCGAGCCCGCCCACCCGCGGCGCGGATTCCAGAATCGTGACGTCCTGGCCAGCGCGGGCGAGCCGGTATCCCAGCGTCATCCCGAGCGTGCCTGCGCCAATGATTCCAATCTTCACGACAATTGTTCCCCGATCAGTCCGCGGCCGTCCCATTCGTATTTCCGGCGGCACCGCTCACACTCGACCTCGGTCCCCGTCGGCGGCGCGAGATTGAGCGAGACGAGGCGCGGCCCGCAAATGCACACGTAGCCCGTCACGCGGGCGGGATTGCCGAACACAAGCGCCTGGTCCGGCACGTTTCGCGTCACCACGGAGCCCATGCCCACCATCGAGAATGCGCCCAAAATGACGCCGGGGCCGATCGTGGCGTTCGCACCGATCGTTGTGCCGCGGCCGACGCGCGTAACCAGCGTCTCTTCCGTCGGGTCGGAAGTCTCCAACCCGGTCAATTCCTTGTTCATCGCGCGCGGGAACCGGTCGTTGGTAAACACGACGCCCGCGGAAATCATGCACATTTCCTCGATCGTCACGCCGGCGCAGATGTAGACGAACGCGTTGAGCTTGACGAAATCGCCAATCTCGACGTCATACGCGATGTACGTCTTTTCGCCGACGCTGACATGACGCCCAAGCCGGGCGTTTCGCCGGATGTGGACGTTATCCCAGACGCGGGTGTGGTCTCCCAGGACGACGCCATCCTCGACGAGCGCGGACGGATGGACGACTACTTCGCGACCGCGATGTCCGGCGCCAAGCGCCGTTCCTGCACTTCCACCCATGAACCCGTCTCCAAGGATTGGTATGCGGCCTCGACGACAGCCACCGAAGAAAGACCCTCTTCCTTGGTGATTCGCGGCGGTTCAGCGCCACGGCAGGTCTTGATGAAGTTGTCTACCTGCAATCGGAACGAGGCGATTTTGTCGTAGCCCACGCCGAACGACATCCATTGCGCGATGCCGCTGCGCTTGTAGTCCGATCCCTTCCAGCCGACGCGCATCGCGCCCTCGGTGCCGGTCACGTCGATGTACGTCGCCGTGTCCACCTGCACGCTCCACGAGAGGCGAATCGTGCCCATCACGTTGTCCGCCGTCTGGAACGAAAGCGTCACCGTGTCCTCGACGGGCAACCCGGCGACCCGCTTGCCCTCGAACGCGAACACGCGCTTGATCGGCCCGAGGAGATAGCGCACGACATCGACCGAGTGCGTCCCGTTGTCGATGAGCACGCCGCCGCCCGAGATTTCCGGGTTCGAGTTCCAGCGTTCGCGCATGTTCACGATGCCGCTGAAGCAGTTGTCATAAAACAGCACCTGGCCGAGCATGCCCGACGAAATCATGGACTTCGCGCGGATCACGTCCTCGGCATAGCGGAACTTCGAGGCCATCATCAGCGTCACGTCGGCCTCGTTGGCGGCATCCACCATCGCGTGCGCGTCGTGCGTCGTGGGCGCGAAGGGCTTCTCGCACAACACGTGCACACCCTCGCCCATCAGCGTGAGCGCCGCGGCCCGGTGGAACGCCGGCGGCGAGCAAATGATCGCCGCATCCAGCCCCGACCGCGCAAACGCATCCATATCGTCGAACGCCGTCGCGCCGTGCGCCTCGGCGGTCGCACGCGCCGCGTCCGCACGCGTATCCATCACGGCGACGAGTTCGACGTCGTCCAGTTGCCGAATGGCGTCACAATACGCCTGGCTGATTCGGCCACAGCCCACCAGACCCAGCCGCGCGGTTTCCTTCATCATCGATGCAGCCCTCAGTTCTTAGTTGGACAGTTCGCGCGCGGCTTCCGTTACCGCGTCCGCGATGTAACGCACGTCATCCTCCGTGTAGAACTCATTCCACGGGAGCACGCAGATGGTCGCCAGGCCTTCCACGGTGCCCGGGTAGTCCTCAATGCGGTACTCAACTGGCGGCAGGCCCTCGCGGTGCGGCCCGCGGAACGGGAACCCGCTGTTGCCGAAGGTGCGCTGGTCACGGATGACTTCGCACTGGAACGCCGGCTTCTGGATGTAGCGCGGCGCCGAGAAAATCCCGCGGCCCTTGAGCGCGCGCGAGAACGCGTCCACCCCGCCGTTGATCACGCCGGCGTCGATGCGCAGGCAGTACTTCCAATACACGTGCTTCGAATTCGGCGTCACGCGCGGCGCGTGCACGCCTTCGATGCCGGCAATCAGTTCCGTCATCAGATTCGCATTGCGAATGCGCGCCTCGACGACCTTGTGCACTTTGCTCAACTGGCCGCAGGCGACCGCGCCCTGCAGCTCGGTCATGCGGTAGTTCAGCGCCAGGAAATAGTGGTCGGGATTCGGATCGCCGTAACCCCAGGCCTTGTCCACGAACAGGCGCACGCGCCGCTCGTAGTCCTTGTTGTTCACGACGACAATGCCGCCTTCGCCGGTCGTCATGTGTTTGCCCTGCTGCAGACTGAACGCGCCGATGTCGCCGATGAGGCCCGCGCGCTTGCCGCCGAGATCGGAGTAGAACGCTTGTGCGGCGTCTTCGATGACCGGGATGTTCTTGGAACGGGCGAGTTCCATGATCGGGTCCATCTCGCACATGTTGCCGAACAGATGGGTCACGATGATGGCCTTGGTGCGCGGCGTGATTTGCTCTTCAATCGTCTCCGCCGTCACGTTGTACGTGTACGGGTCGGTGTCCGCGAACACCGGAATCGCCGCCTGGTACAGGATCGGGGTGATGGCGCCCATGTCCGTGATGCCGGTGGTGATGATCTCGTCCCCCGGCTCCGGATCGACCGCGGCAATCGCGGCGTGACACGCCGCGGTGCCCGAGGTGACGCAACGGGCGTAGCTCGCGCCATAGTCGGCCGCGAAATCCGCCTCAAACTGGTTGACCCAGGTGCCCTTCGTGCAATTGAGCGTGCCCGATTCCAGGACCTTCGCAAGGTTCTTCAGTTCTTCCGGGCCGAAATTACGCCCCGAGATATTCGCATCGCTCGGCAATGTCCGCGGATCTGCTTTCGTAGTAGCCATTCCATTCGCTCCGAAAATACTGTTGAACCCAGTTGTCGCCGTCCCACCACCTGGTGAAAACTTACGATTGTTTCTTTGTGCCCGATCGGGGCGAGATCAGCACGCGCCCCATGAATTTCAAGTGCTGCCACGTCGCCCGGCCAACCCGCAGCTTGGATTCGCCGTAAACCCGGCGCCGCAACACCACTGGATACTCCTCGACGTGGGCGCCGAGAAGAATCGCGCGAATGAGTATCTCCGTCACCCCGATAAAGTGTTCCCGCGTAATCAACTCAGCGCGGAACCAGTCGCGCGAATACGCGCGGAACATGCTCGTGTAGCAGTAAAGTTTCTCGCGAACGATCGCACCATACATTTGGCTGGCGCCGCGACTCAGCGCGAGCCGCCACCCCTGCACATTCTCGACGCCGCCGTCCGGGTGATACGGAGATCCCGTCACGACGTTCGCGCCGGTACGCTCCATCAACTCGATCAGGCCGAACACCTCGCTGGGCGCGTAGGTGCAATCGGCGTCGAGCGTGCAGACCACGTCGCCCGACACGACCGCCGCCGCCGAGCGCAGCGCGCTCGACAGCCCTTGATTCGACTTGTGCCGGACCAGCTTGACCGCGAGGCCGTTGCCAGACGTGAACAAGTCCTGGAGCATTGAATACGTGTCGTCCCGGCTGCCATCGTCCACCAGGACCAATTCGACGTCGTGGTGCTCGCGACGCAGCCGCTCGATTACCGGTAGTAGTGAAGACTTCAGGGACGGCAAGCCGTCGGCTTCGTTGTAGCAGGGAATCACCAGACTGATGGATGCCGCCCGGACGAACTTTGACTGGCTGGGGACGCCGTTCGAGCGGGCCTGTTTCGGGGCCGGCTTGGGGGTCAAAACGCCGGTATTTGCTGGTGTCTGAATCATTTTGGGGTCTTTGTGGACTCTCGCGATCCCAGCACGCAGTCTGCGCGATTTCTCCGTCTACAGCGATTCGTGAGCAATATTGGTGCCACCGTGCTGCGATTCCCCAACCCGTCGCCAACTCGCCTCCTATCGCCGTCCTGCCGCGCTGTTCGCGATCCGTCACGTGAGACCACAATTCGAGAATTGTCAGGGATGACAAACGTTTAGCTTCCAGCCGGAGTCCCCGCGACCAACGCTTTTACTAGTGCACGTGATAGCGAACACGTCGATCACTGGACACCGACAGGTGACATCGGGATTAATTGCGTATCGAAAGCGCCGTGTGCGCGATCCGATCGTCGTTACGCGCATGAGCTCGACAACGAGACCGCGAGGAAAATCCTGTGAATGTTCGTTAATCCGCAATCGATCGATCATTGCCTCACCGTGACGGTTACTGATTCGATCGAGGTTCTGTACTTTTTCCACTGCGCACGTGCGCACTGTATAAATCGTGGCTATTCGAAGCATGGTTGACCGCACTCGGGTTTCGCTTGCCGGCGGCAGCGCCACGGCGCTGTTCAACGATTCCCACGGTGAAATCCGGTGAAAAACCACGCGTGAGATTCCTGATAAATGTTGTCAACAATGGCAACTCTTTGTCTGCCGTTACCGCTTGAACGTTACATCACGGGCGACAATGGTTTGATTCGCCGTCCCCGCCGCACCCGCTACACAGAAGTTCTTACTGGAACAGAACTTGCTCCCTGACTACCAACAACGAATTACGCTCGATTGAAGGATTTTATTGATGTTGAGAGTCGGAATCGTTGGGTTTGGGTATTGGGGACCAAACTTGGCAAGGAATTTTAATTCCCACCCTGGATTCCAATTGACGCGCATCGCCGACATTGAGTCCGACCGGCGCGCACGCGCGAAAGAAGCCTATCCGAACGTAGACGTCACCGGGAACGCCAATATCGCGTCCGACGCAGACCTCGACGTCATCGTCATTGCCACGCCCGTATTCACGCATTTCGAGATTGCACGGGAGGCGCTACTTAACGGAAAACACGTCTGGATCGAGAAGCCGATGACCTCGACGGCCGAACAGGCCAAGGAACTCATCGACCTCGCCGACAGCCGCGACCTCACGCTGATGGTCGACCACACCTTCCTGTTCACGGGCCCGGTCCAGAAAATGAAGGGCCTGATCGACCAGGGAGAGCTGGGTAATCTCTATTACTACGATTCCGTCCGCGTGAACCTCGGAATCTTTCAGCACGATATCAACGTCATTTGGGACCTCGCGCCCCACGATTTTTCGATCATGGATTACCTCCTCGGGCCGACGGCCCGCGCCGTCTGCGCGCATGGCCGCGGGCATTTCGACACGGGTCTCGAGGACGTCGCGTACGTCAGCGTGTTTTACGACAACAACCTCATCGCGCATTTCCATCTGAACTGGCTCTCCCCGGTGAAAATGCGCCGGACGGTGGTCGGCGGATCGAAGAAGATGCTCGTGTGGGACGATCTCAACGCGGAAGAAACGTTGAAGGTCTACGACAAGGGCATGGACGTGAAGACGCGCGAAGGCCTGTATCGTGTTCTGGCGACGCCGCGGCACGGCGTGATGCACGCCCCCGTGGTCCCCAATTCCGAGGCACTCAAGACCGAGGTGGAATATTTCCATCACTGCATCGCCACAGGCGAACGCCCTGTCAACGACGGGCAAGCCGGCCTGCGGATCGTTCGAATGCTGGAGGCGACCGACCGCTCGCTGCTCCAGGAGGGACGCGTCATCGAGCTCGAGGACGCATGGGTGACCAAATAGGGCCGTACGTAGAGATCGCTCCCTCCGTCAAACTGGGCAAGGATGTGCGGATTTTCGGGTGGGCGAATCTCTATGGGTGCGAGATAGGCGATCGCACGAAGATCGGCCCGTTCGTCGAAATCCAACGGAATTCAAGCATCGGGAACGACTGCAAAATATCGAGTCATACTTTCATTTGTGAAGGCGTGTACATCGGCGATCGGGTGTTTATCGGGCACAACGTAACGTTTATCAACGATATGTATCCCCGGGCAACGACAGAGGACGGCCGGCTGCAGTCTGCGGAAGACTGGGAGGTCGTCAAGACATTTGTTGACAACGGCGCATCGCTCGGTTCGAGCGTGACCGTCCTGGCCGGTGTGCGCATTGGCGAGCGCGCCATCGTCGGCGCGGGAAGTGTAGTGACAAAGAACGTGGGCGCCGCGGAGATCTGGGCCGGTAACCCCGCGCGGTTCCTTCGGATGGTGGAGGCATAATGGAAGTACCGTTTCTCGACCTCGTTCGGCAGCACGCGCCGATCAAGAATGAAATTCTCGCCGCGTGGTCCGGCATTCTCGATCGCGCCGGATTCATCGGCGGCAATCCGGTCGTCCAGTTCGAGGACGCGTTCGCGAAGTCATGCGGCGCTGCGCACGCGCTGGCCGTCAGTAACGGCACCGACGCGCTCACGTTGATTTTCAAGGCCCTCGGGCTCGATTCCCGCGACGAAGTCATCGTTCCGGTGAACACGTTCATCGCGACCTCAGAAGCGGTCTCGGCCGCGGGCGGCATCGCGACGTTTGTCGATGTGTTGCCGGACACCTACCTGATCGACCCCGCGGCCGTCGAACGTGCGATCACGCCGCGCACCAAGGGCATCGTCGCGGTCCACCTCTACGGTCAGATGGCCGACATGGATGCGCTCAAGGCCGTCGCCGATCGCCACGGCCTCTGGATCGTCGAGGACGCCGCGCAAGCGCACCTTGCCGAGTACAAGGGCCGGCGTGCGGGTTCCATCGGCATTGCGGCCGGCTTTTCATTCTATCCGGGCAAGAACCTCGGCGCGTGCGGCGACGCGGGCGCGGTGACGACGAACGACGACGCCATAGCTCACCGCATCCGGCTGTTACGCGACCATGGCTCGGAACGCAAGTATGTTCACAAGCTTGAAGGCTTCAACATGCGCTGCGACGCCCTGCAGGCTGAGGTGCTTCGCATCAAGCTGCGCCTACTGCCCGAGTGGAACGAAGCGCGGCGCCGGATCGCGAATCTGTACACGGAAGGATTGCAGCGCGCGGAGGACGTGGTCGTCCCGGCCGTCGCGCCCCACTGCCTCCCCGTCTGGCATCTGTACGTGGTGCTTGTTCCAGCGCGCGACGTCGTTCAGGCCGCGCTGAAGGATCGAGGCGTCCATACCGGCCTCCACTACCCGGTTCCGCTGCATCTGCAGGAAGCGTACGCTCACCTGGGCTACTCCGAGGGCGCGTTCCCCGTGGCCGAGTCGTGCGGTCGGCGTCTCCTCTCGCTCCCCATGTATCCTGATCTGAGCGAAGCTCAGATTGAACACGTCTGCAACTCGCTCACCGAGGCGGTCGCGTCAGCAGCCGTCGCCGGATAAACGCGGGCAGCCAAGTCCGATGCGCCGGCAGGTTCGCTGATCGCCCGCGGACCGCGCGTGCGGACTCTGGATTGATGCATGCCAAGCGACAGCAATCGAGACCCGGCCTTGCGCCTGCGGCTGCTCATCGGAATCCTGATCGGTGTCGCGGGCGGCTACGCGATCGGACTGTTCACCGTTAGAGTTTACGAATCCCCCACGCTCCGGCTCGCAGCCACGGAATCCCAGGCCGCGGCGATCCCGGCTGATTCCGCCGAGTCGGAGGAGCGGTTGCTCGCCCTGGGCTACTCTTCGGGTTCAGCGCGCGCGACGGGAGCCTCGGGCGTTACTCAGTACGATGAGGAGTTCACGTTCGATTCCTACAACCTGATGGCATCGGGCGACCGGCCCGGCGCCGCGTTGATGGACATGAACGGCCGCGTCGTCCACCAATGGGCCCGTTCGTTCGCCGAAGTCTGGCCGGATGCCGACCCCGGCGAGCAGAACGTCAACTTCTGGCGCCGCGTCCATCTCTTTGACAATGGCGACATCCTGGCGATCTTTGATGGACTCGGCATTTTCCGGATCGACAAGGACTCAAACCTGATCTGGGCAAACGATTGCGGGGCCCATCACGACATGGTCGTGGAAGCGGACGGCCACGTCTTCGTGCTGGCCCGCAAAAAGCAGATGGTGGACCTGAACGACGGCGAGGGCATTCGCCCCGTGCTCGAAGATTTCGTCGTTGAACTGGACGCGAACGGTCAGGAACTCCGCCGCGCGAGCATTCTCAAGGCCATGCGCAGCACAGCGTACGAGTCGCTGATTATGGACGCGCCCACGCACTGGGACATCTTCCACACCAATTCCATCGAACGGATTCGCGACGGCCAGTCCGGCGGCCTTCCAGCCTTTGAGCCGGGCCGGTTTCTGTTATCAATCCGAGAGTTGAGCACGATCGCCGTACTCGATTTCGATGCGGAGGAAATCGTCTGGGCGCTCAAGGGCCAGTGGCTCGTGCAGCACGAGGCGACGCCGCTCGACTCGGGCCGCATCCTGCTATTTGACAACGAAGGCAACGGCGGCCGCAGCAAGGTGATCGAGATCGATCCGCGGACTCAGGAGATCGCCTGGGCGTACGGCACCGGCGACGACGAATCGCTCGATTCGCCGTTTTGCGGACAGGCGCAGCGGCTGCCCAACGGCAACACGCTCATCAATGAAGCCGTGCCCGGCCGCGTCATCGAGGTCACGCCGCATGGTAAAATTGTGTGGGAGTACATCAATCCGAGCCGCACGCGCGAGGATGCGGACATCATCGCTTCAGTAATGGATTTCCAACGGCTACCGCAGTCGTTCGAACCCGGATGGCTTGAACGCGCGGCGCGACGGCCCGCGGGAGGCTTGGTCGAATGAAGGGGGAACCGAGGCGGGACCGTGTGGCCATGGTCGGCTACACGTTCTACGAGTCCGACGCGCGGCTGCAAATGTACGTCGAGTATCTCGTGTCCTCCGGATACGACGTAGATGTCGTCGTTGTGAAGGACCCGAACTGCACGCCTCCGGTGAACGACGAGCATGTTTCGTTCTACTTTCCGCAGAAGCGCCGCTTCGAGCGCCAGGGCTTTATGCAATTCATGCTCGATTACTCGCTGTTCACGCTTGCCTGCGCGTTCATCCTGCTCAAGAACCACCTCGGCCGCCAGCGCTACTCTGTCGTTCACATAAACAATATGCCCAATTTTGTGCTGTTCGCCGCGCTGCCGGTTCGATTGCTGGGCGCGCGAATTCTGCTCGACATTCACGACACGATGCCGGAGATTTTTCGTTTTCGCCGCGGCGTGCCGGAGAACCACTGGCTGATCCGCTGTCTGAAATTCGAAGAGTGGATCTGCCTGAAACTGGCCGACTACGTGATCACGTCTGAACATACCAAGCGCGATCGCCTGCTGATGAACGGGCTCAAACCGTCAAAATCGAACGTCATCCTCAACCTCGCGAATCCGGACTTGTTTCCGGAGACGCCGGACGCACCGCCCGCGGCAGCGGAGGCCGGCCGGCCGTTCCGCGTCGTCTATCACGGTACGCTGACGAAACGGCTCGGCGTGGATACCGTCCTGCGTGCGGTTGCCATCGCCCGCCGGGACGTGCCCTCGATCCGCTTTGAAATTACGGGCGACGGTGAACAGCGCGCGGAACTGGTAGCGCTGGCGACCGAGCTCGGGATCGAGTCTCACGTCGTTTTCAGCAAGGGATTCGTGCCGGTGGACGAATTGCACGAGCGAATCGCCGGCGCCGATCTGGGTGTCATGGCCTCGCGCGTCAATCCCGCGACGGACCTGATGCTGCCGGTGAAGCTGCTCGAGTATGTCCGTCTCGGCATCCCCTGCGTCGCGGTGCGCACGAGGACGATCCTGCACTACTTCTCCGAGCCGGCGGTGCGCTTCATCCCGCCGGACGATCCCGAAGCGCTCGCCGCGGTGATGGTCGATCTGCACCGCAACCCGCGCGCGCGCGAAGAAATGGCACGGCGAGCCCGGGCGTTTTATTCGAAGTACGACTTCGACGCGCAGGGCCGGTTGTACATCGAGATCGTGCAAGGCCTCGGCGAACGGCGCGCGCCGGTGCTCGAGGTGATCTGATGGACGTTTTTGAAGATTACTTCCGGATGCGCGGGGCCGACGTTCGCGCGAAAACGCCTGCTGAGCTAACGGGACAACCCGGTTTTTTCCGGTTCGGCGAGGCTGGGGTCTGTTTTGGCCGGGTGGATGGCCTGCCGGTCGCGCCAACAGCGGACAGCGCGCTCTCGAATGCGACGGCGCGCACGGACAACGGCGTTCTCGGGTTGCCGTTCGATCCAACAGAGGTGGCCGGCCTTCTCCGCGACGAGTCCTATGTGCCACCCGATACCGACGCCGCGTCGAGCGCCGCCAAGCGCCTGGTGCGCAGTGCGTACTACCTCGTGCGGCCCGTATTGCCCGTCGAGATCCGACGCCACCTGCAACGGCGCGCGCTCGCGGATTGGAAGATGATTCCGTTCCCCGGATGGCCGCTGGATTGTTCCGTTGACGTGTTCCTGCGCGAGGTATTGGTCCAACTGCTGCGTCACGGAAACGGCCGGCCGGTGCCGTTCATCTGGTTCTGGCCCGAGGGCAAGAGCGCCTGCGCGATCCTCACGCATGACGTCGAGACGGACGCTGGGCAGCGGTTCTGCCCCGACTTGATGGGCATGAACGAGGAATTCGGGTTCCGTGCCGCGTTTCAGTTCGTGCCCGAAACGCGTTACGCCCGGCGCGAAAACGTCCACGCAGACGTGCGTGCTCGCGGCCACGAAATCAATGTGCACGGTCTCAATCACGACGGCAGGCTCTTTGTTGAGCGAACGGAGTTTCTGCGCCGCGCGGAAAAGATTAACGCGTATGCCAAGTCCTGGGGCGCGCTCGGTTTTCGCTCGCCCGTGTTGTACCGCAGACAGGCGTGGTTCTCCGCGCTTGATTTCGATTACGACATGAGCGTGCCGAATACCGCCCGGCTGGAGGCGCAGCGGGGCGGTTGTTGCACGGTCATGCCTTACTTCATCGGCAATTTGGTCGAATTACCCACCACCGCGGTCGAAGATTACACGCTGCTTCATATTCTGCGCGATCCCTCGACGGACGTCTGGCGGCGGCAACTCGACACCATCGCGAGCCTGAACGGCATCTTCAATCTTATCGTCCATCCCGATTACCTCGACACGCCCCGCGCGCGTGCGATGTACCGGACGTTCCTGGGCGAATTGCGCGCGCGGGTCGATTCCAGCGGCATCTGGGCGCCGCTCCCGCGCGATGCAGCTGCTTGGTGGCGCGCGCGCAGCCGCATGTCGCTCGTGGGCGAGGGCGACCAGCTGCGCATCGAGGGCGACCCCGCCGGGCGCGCGCGTATCGCCCATGCCCGGCTGGACGGCGATCGGCTCGTCTTCGAGCTGGCCAAGCCGAACCGGGTTGCGCGCAGCCTCGCATGAGCCTGCAACCCTACGTTCTCGTGTCGCCCGTCCGCAACGAGGCGAAGTACATCCGGTTTACGCTCGACTCCGTCGTCGCTCAGACACACCAGCCGGTCCGGTGGGTGATCATCAGTGATGGGTCAACCGACGATACCGACGACATCGTCCGCGGTTACGCAGACAAACATCCGTTTATCGACTTCGTTCGCCGCGAGTCGGGAACGCAGCGAAACTTCGGGTCCAAGGTCCGCGCGATAGAGCTGGGCCTGTCGCGCCTTTCGGACGTTCCGTACGAGTTTTTCGGGAATCTCGACGGCGATATTTCGTTCGGTCCCGAGTATTACGGCCAAATCCTCCAGCGGTTCGCCGCGGATCCTAAACTGGGTATCGCCGGTGGAATGCTGTACGACGATATCGACGGGACGTGGCGGCGGTACGTCATGAGCGCCAAGTACAGCGTCAGCGGCACCGTCCAGATGTACCGGCGCGCGTGCTTCGAACAGATCGGCGGGTACCGCCCGCTGCACTACGGCGGCGAGGATGCCGTCACCGAGGGCATGGCGCGTATGCACGGCTGGCGCGTCCAGACTTTCGAGGATCTCACCGTGCATCATCACCGCCGCGTTGGCACCGAGGGCCGGGGCGTGTTGCAGGCCTGTCGCGACCTCGGCCGGCGCGAGTACCTCGTCGGATATCACCCGTTTTTCGCGCTGTTCCGCGCGGCGAGCCGGATGCGCGCCGCGCCCATCGTCATCGGCGGGATCAACTACGCGATCGGTTTCTACGGCGCGCCGTTGCGCGGGATGAAGCCGGAGACGCCCGGCGATTACGTCCGGTTTCTGCGCCGCGAACAGTTGCGCCGCCTCGTCGGGATTCGCCCGGGATCCTAGGTCGGCTGGATTACTGCGTCCGGCGGAACCACGATTCACGCACGCTGCGCACGGGTTGCACCGGCTCATCGACCGGAGGCGGCGCGATTCGCACCGGCTCAGGTTCCGGCTCGGGGAGCGCCGCTTCGGCGTCTGATTCCGAGGCGACCCGAACCCAGACGGCGACCATCCCCATCATCATTCCGAAGAGCATTTCGATCTGCGTCAGCGCGCCCACGGTCATGAATGCGACGTTCCACCCGAGCAACGCGGCCGCGAGACACCAGTTCAGCCAGTGTGTCGGGAAATCGCTCGCGGCCCGGCTCGCTCGGTAAAGACACACGTAAAAATAAATGTTCAGCACGAGGTACGGCAGCAAGCTCAGCAACCCGCCCGTTGCCAGCCGCAACACGTAGATGTTCGCAAGGTCCTGGTGCTCCCAGGTGAAGTTCGAGTTGTCCGTGCCACGTCCGACCCCGACGAATCCGAACCCCGCGAGCCAATGCCCGGTCATGCCGCCGCCCAGCGCCTCCTCGACCAGCTCGATCCGGTAATACGCCGTTTGGGAATCCAGCGCGAACCGCGTAAGCACGTGGTAGAAATGACGTGTGCTGTACAGTTCGATGAAGAGAATGAAAATCAGGCCGGCCACGAAGACAAAGGGCAACCGGCGCCGGAACGGCCGGACTCCGATCCAGCCCAGGCTCGCGACGGCGGCGAACAACGGCGAGCTCGACATGGAGGACACGACGCCGGCAAAGATGGTCCCCGCGTGCGCCAGCCAGACCGGCGGGCGGATGCGCCCGAAGAACGTAAGGCCGATGTGCGCCGCGAGCGCCAGTACGAAGTACAGGCCGAACGAGATCTTGTCCTCGAAGGGACCGTTCGCACGATACATGCCGTACCGCTGCATCATCGGTTGTTCGGTGATTTGCCACGGGCTGTACGGGCGGGTGAATGCGTATACGTTGAACCCCGTGAAGGTCTGAACGAGTCCTACGATCGCCAGCGGTATCGCGATGATCGTGATGCACCGCAGAAACAAAATCACGTCCGCCCGTGTACGGATGGAGTACCGCACGATGAAATAGGGAATGACCGAATCCAGAAAATGCCCGCCATCGCGCACCAATACGGTCTGCGCGGGTGTCGTCAACAGATGCGCCACCGTAGAGCCCGCGAACGTGGCAAGGATGAGCGCATCCATCCAGAGCAAACGGACCGAAGGCGGCTGGGCGCGAAACGTCAAGGCACGCAGCAACAACATCACACCCAGCACGCGGGACGTCGTGACTTCAACCGTCCCGAACGACAATGCGAGGTATTGCGGATACAGGACGAGCAACGCGAGGTAGACGATCAGCCCGCGCGACGGACGCATCGTCCAGATCGCCACCGTGCCCGAGAGCGCTACCAGTATCGTTACTGCGTCCACGTCGTCCTCATTTGCGCCGCGCGTGTTCCCGCGCCGATTTGTACAGTTGGATGATCGCGGACGGCATCAGCGCGTACACGATCGGTTTGGCGTTGTACGGATTCATCAAACCGCGCCGGAGCGAGAACAGTCCCACGCCGATCGCTTCGCGCCGCCGGCCGATCCTCACCAGGTCGGCCACGCTCGTGCAATAGTGCGACACGACGTTATTGTCGACACCGCGGTCCACCAGCCGCCGGTGCGTTGCGGCGCGTTCCTCGTCGGTGTAGGTCCCGCCGCGGCGTTGACGCGCCCGCGCGAATGCCTCCGCGGTCAGGCCGGCCCGCTGCTCGATCTTGCTCGCCGTAATCGATTCGTTGTGCACACGATAACTATACAGGCATTCGCCGAGCACCAGCAGCGGAAATCGCTCGCCCACGCGCAGAATGTAGTCGACGCCTTGCGCGAGCCGCAGATCGGGCGCGTATTCGATCCCGCGCACCATCGACATGCGGTACATCGCCGTCGGGTCGTGCGCGGGCATCAACTCGTCCTCGATGTCCCGCGCGCACTCCTCCCGGGTTTTGGCGTGGTAGGTCGGCGCGACCGCGCGGCCGTCCACGATCACGTCGTGGCAGCAGAACGCCCCGGCCACGTCCGGGTTCGCGTCGAGGAATGCGGACTGCCGTTCGAGTCGCTCGGGATACGCGATGTCGTCCGCGTCGTGCAGCGCGTAATACCGGCCGCGCGCCTCGGCGAGCGCGCGATTCATCGCGACGGATTTGCCGCTGTTCTTCTGGCGGATGATCCGGATTCTCGGGTCGCCGATCGTGGCGAGGCCGTCCACCGCGCCGTCCGTGCTGCCGTCATCGACCACGATCAGTTCCCAGTCCTTGAGCGTCTGGCCGAGTACGCTCTCCACTGCCGGACGCAGATACGCGCCCGCGTTGTACACCGGCATGATCACGCTCACCACGGGGCTGT
>CAYPNI010000011.1:8637-29774 GCA_964411925.1 uncultured Nitrospirales bacterium | reverse complement strand
GGGACCGAAACCGCCGCGAACGCCACCACGCGGGCCCATGCGATACCCATCAATTGTCCGCCAATCGGCGAGCCGCTGCGCAGCAACGCCGCCAAGGCTACGCTGGCGATCACGGCGCCGCACTGAATCCCCACCACAGCCGAAAACGTGCGCGGGCGGCCGAACGCGAGCAGCAGCGGGCCGTTAAACATCACCAGCGACCGAATGACCGCAAAGATGCACAGAATTCTCACCACCGGAACCGCCGGCGCCCATTTCTCGCCCATGACGTCGACCAACGCCGGGCTCTCCAACGCGAGCAAGCTGACGACCGGAATGCTGAACAAGAGCGAATACCGCAGGCACATCGCGATTCGCCCGCGCAGCTCGTTGACATCTCCGCGCGCTTCGGCCAGATACGGAAACGACACACGCCACAGCGCCCGCGTCACGATTGAGATGACGAGATCCACGACTCGGGACGCCAGCCGGTAAATCCCCACGGCCGCTTCGCCGAAAAGCTTTCCCATGACGAACGGCTCGGTCTGTGTGCTCGCATAGTCGAACAACGTTGCGGGAAACGACATCCACGAAAACGAGATCAGCGAGCGCGAGCGCGGCGAGCGCAGCCGCCGTTTCGGTGTCCAGTGTGACGCGCCCCACAGTACCACCATGAATCCCGTCACCCGCACCAGCCACTGGATTACCAGCGCCCACGCTCCCAGGCCCGCGAGCGCGGACGAAATGCCCGCTGCCGCCGACACGAGCATGGCAACATTCATCCGAAGCGCAAGGCTCTTGAAGTTCATGTCGCGAATAAGCTTGGCCTCGTGGACGACCGTGGCCGCGCGAATCACGATCCCGAGCGCCAAAACCTGCACGATCGGTTCGAGCGCGGGGTTTCCGAAGAACCCGGCCATTGCGGGTCCCGACAATGCCGCGCAGAGACACAGCGCGGCGCCGCATCCGAGCGTGTACCAGAACACGGAGTCCAAGTCGTGTTCGTCTACTTCCGGGCTCTGGACGATGGCGGTAACGATCCCCTGCGCGGCGAAAATCTCGAACACGCCGACGTAGGCCATCGCGATCGCGACCAGGCCGAAATCGTGCGGTCCCAGCAGAAACGCCAGCAGAAACGTGGACGCGGCGGCCAGGCCCTCTTGCCCCCAGCTCAGGATCGACGCCCAGCCTACGGCGGCGCCGAAACGGACCTTGTGTTTTCGAGCGGAGAGGGCCATGCGCAACCGGACGTCTACGCGCGTCTAGCGCGCGATCGGGATCGCCGCGCATCCCAGGCACACATCCCGATCATGGTGTTCGGTCCCCCCCTGCCCAAACGGGCATTCGCCGGGACAGATCCCCCGCCCCCAACTTGCGTATTGTACCCAATTTATTGGAGATCGGCGTCGGAGCAGCCTCAAACCGTCCCAGGGGTGGCTGACGGGATTCCGCCCATCCGAATGAGCCACGATCCCGCGTGGATCGGCAGAATCCCCCGAAAAACCCCGTGAAATGGTCCGGGAATCGCGCCGCCAATGGCCAATACACGCGGCCATCTGGGATACTTCCATGGCATGAGTCCCGCCAGCACAGACCCCACGACGCGCGCCATTGATGTGTCAATTGGCATTGCGCACCGCAACAACCGCGACCTTCTGCACAACTGCGTCAAGTCGATCTTCGATTCCGTGGAGAGCGCGTCCATCGAAGTGATCGTCGTGGATAATGCATCGACCGACGGTTCCGCCGAGGCGGTCGCGCAGGCGTTCCCCGCGATACGCGTCCTGCGCAACGAAGTGCCACGCGGCTACGGCGCGTCAAACAACCAGGCATTCGCAGCGTCTTCCGGGCGATACTTTCTCGTGCTGAACAACGACACGCTCTTCACGCCACGGGTGCTGGAGACGTTGATCGCGTTCTCAGAGCGGCAACCGGGCGCCGGGTGCATCGCCTGCCGGATCCTCAACACCGACGGCACGCTGCAGCATTCGTGTTCATACCGGTTCGACCTGTGGAATCAAATTTACGACGACCTGGTCCCGATCAACCTGCTCGCCCGGCGGAGCCGCTTCCGCTCGCGCATGTTCCACTGGGATCACAACGAGGTGCGCGAAGTAGACGTCGTGCTCGGCGCGTTCATGCTGTTCCCGCGCGAGGTCTATGCACAGATAGGCGGGTTCGACGAAACCTTCGAGTTCTTCGTCGAGGAGTTCGACATCTGCGAACGGGTCCGGCGCGCCGGCCGCCGCGTCATGTTCACGCCGGACGCGGTCATCACGCATCTCGGCGGGCAGACGTTCGAAGCCGAACCCGTGCGCCACTACATCACGTCGCAACAGAGCCGGCAACGATACTTTCGCAAACATTACGGCGCCTGGCAGGCCTATTTCCTGCGCGCGACGGCGCTCGCCGGCGTCTGCATTCGCCTCGTGGGATGGGGACTCGCGGGGCTCCTCGCCCGGCAGCGCCGGACCGACGCAAGAAAGATGGTCGCCCACTACGCGTCTGTGCTGCCGCAGCTCGTTCCGTGGGGCAGCGCGTGGCGGTCCAAGTAGCAGCGTTATCGCCGGATCCCGGCCAGGATGGCTTTCCGCCCAACTCCGGCGAGCAGCAGACTGCCGAGGGCGAGTATCGCGCCGATCGTTAGCACCCGCGCCACTAGGCCGCTCGACGGGACTGGCGGGATCGAAGACGCGTCGAGGGGATCGGAACCGAATTTGACCTCGATGCCGTCGATGTAACCGTCGTTGTCCGAATCGGAATCGTTCGGGTCCGTCAAGGACACGTTGATTTCATAATCGTCGTCCAGCAGGTCGTTGTCCGCGTCCGTGATCAGACGGGGACCGAACGACTTGGCGAACGCGCTCATCGGCAACCAGCCGTCGTCGGTCGTCATCGGCTTTCCGTCCAGTCCGAGTGGATTGTTCGGGTCGCGCATGTTTGGGTTCGATTTGATGTTCGATGAAGGATTGATGCCGCCCACGAAATTGTATCGGTACAGAATGCTGCCCATCTCCTGGATCGCCGGCCCCGCCCCCCCCGACAGATTGTAGACCGTCCCGGCGCCCGTGCCGGCGATGATGTTCTTGCGAAGCATCACCTGGGCGTCGCCGTTCAGCCCGAGGTAGTTGTTGCAGTTGTAAATCAAGTTGTGCTCGATGATCACGTTGCGGGATCCGCGGTTCTTGCCGACGTATACCCCCCACGACGGCCGGCCATGCATGTTTCCCGAGTTTGGTAACTGCGTGCCCCAAAACACATTGTCGCGAATCGTCAGATTTTCGATGTCCGTCGCGTTGCGCTCGTCCGCGAGCAACAGCCCCTGGAAAATGTCAGTAAAAAAGTTGCGTTCGATTGTGACGTCCTTCAGGACGCCGCCGTTGTTGCCATAGAACTGGATGCAGTCGGTGTGTGCGCCGTTCGGCTCGACGTCCAGGCCGAACCCGTAGGCGGTCCCGTGCAGGTAGTTCCGGCGGAACACGTGGCCCGTTCCGAACATGCGACAGTAGTCTGCGTCGCCACTGCCGCCGTTGAACACAACGCGCTCGAACTCGTTGCCTTCCACGAGCCAGTTCGTCCCGTTGATCCAGCAGTGAAAGTCCGAACGGTAGGTGTGGTTGTTCAATATCCGGACGTTCGCCGGGTATTCGCCGTAGGTAAGGTGGCCCGATGCGAAGATGCCTCCCCCCTCGATGTAAAAACCCTTCACCGTGCAATTGCTTGCCGAGATGTTGATATCGCCTGTAATCGTGACGCCGGGGTCGGCCGTCACCGTGACCGACTTGTTTACCGTGAAGCCGCCGTACGTGCCCGCGCGCACGACAACGATGTCGCCGGTCGTCGCCTGGTTCAGGCCGGACGCGACCGTGTTGCCGGGTAACACGACGACAGTCTTCGCGAATGCGGTTGAAGAGGAGAAAGACAGCAGCAGTCCCGCGAACAATCCGGCAACCGTTGTAATGGAAACCGGACACTGTACGCGCCGACAACCGAACCACTCAGAACGCATCGGACCCCCTCGGTCTGATTTCGACACGCATACTAATGCGAGCACACTCAGCGTCAAGTCAACGGCGCGTAGGATATGCTCTCAGATGCTTCTAGGCAAGGACTTTTTTTGCGGTTACGTGTCGAATGCGTGTCTACAGTTCGACAAGTCCAAAAAATGCGAGATAAATCTCAATTGTCCATGGATTACGCCTGTCGGTACTGACACTTTTGTGTTGTAGAGTCGAGTAAATACCCGGCAAGACGTCCCGGAGCGATGCGGAAGGAATATCAGCGCTGCCTCTAAAGCCGCTGCGGCGCGTGCCGCGTGTAAAGTCTACGCGACAGGATCCGCACGGTTACAGCTCTGATCGATAACGTAACTCTTCACGCGAGCCGCGGGAATACTGCACGGCGTCTCGTTTGCGCGAATCGGCAGGAGGAATGGCGTCGATCAGAGTGAATTGGAAACCGACGTGGTGGCATTCTTTCGCTTGCGCGCGTCTGCATCCGAGGGTGTGCGGTCGTCCGAAGCCCCGGACTGTTCGGTCAACTGTTCGAGGATGACCATCGGCGTGCGCAGCATGATTTCGAGATCGAGTGTCGGGGAGATGCTGCGCGCGTAGCGAACATCGAGCCGGACCATTTCGTTGAACGACAGACGATTCTTGCCACGGACCTGCCACAACCCGGTCAAGCCGGGCAGTACGTCAAACCGGCCGAAGTGCCAGGGGAGATACTCCTTCACCTCATAGGGAATCACGGGCCGCGGACCCACCAGGCTCATGTCGCCGGCCAGTACATTGAACAACTGAGGCAGCTCATCGATGCAGGATTTGCGCAGGAGTCCCCCCATCGGAATGATCGCGGGGTTATCCTCGTCGAGCTTTGCCATCGGCGCATCTGCGGCGTTCGTTCCACGGATCAATTCGGCCATGTATTCGCGATGCCGAAGGTCCGCCTTGCCGTTCTGGTGCATCGTGCGGAATTTCCACATCGTAAATTCGCGTCCACCCAGGCCAATGCGTGCTTGCCGGAACAGAACCGGGCCGCGTGACACAAGCTTGATGTAGAGCGCGGTCGCAAGCATCGCCGGCGAGGCGGCCAGAATCAGGACCAGCGCGCCCGTCACATCGACGATCCGCTTCCAGCGCGGGATCGGGCGTGAGAACACATCGCCGCTGCGTTTGAACTCGAGCAGCGTCATCGCCCGGGTTCTCCGCATGCAAGCGCGTTGTCGCGTCCGCGAACTGCCGCCTCGGACCCGCGAGCCGTGTTCCCCTCGGACGCGCCCTCGGCGGCATTCGCGTTGTCAGGATAATAGGAAATCTCGCACAGCAGCGGCGTATCCCGCCGGTGACTACCGTTCAACTTTGCGCGTAACAGTTCGTCCACGGATTGAACGAAGATCGCCGCGCCGGTCGAGGTCGTCTCCGGAAGTATCACCGCCACCCGGTCCCCCGTTTCGTCGTAGATGCCGACGATGTCAGAGAGCCGGGCGCGAGCACGCACGATGTTGCACAGCATGGCGTGCGCCGAAAACCCGTTTTTGCTGGCGTGGCCATTGTTACGGCCGTTCCCGGTGGGCGTGGCGGCGGGGGACGTCTCGAACACGACGAGCACGAATCGGCCGCCGGACCGATCGACGAGCGCGCGCCAGCGCTGCATCTCCCGCTGGAACGCCGCACGATCGAGCACGCCGGCGTCGCCCGCCGAGTGGCCATTTTGTTGGCCCTTCGGCGGTGCGGCAGCCCCGCGCAGCAGCTTCAGCAGTCCCATGTTCCTTCCGCGTCCCAGTTCGTTCGTTCTGGTTCAGACCCGATCGTAGATGATGGAGGGGATATGGAACCGCTGCTTGTTCAGCAACGTGCCCAACACATTTCCGCCCATCATTTGCAACCGGCGATGCACGTCTTCGACGACCTGCCAGCGGGTTTCTTCCGCGGCCAATACCAGCACCACACCGTCCACTTTGGACGCCAGCACCAGGCCCTCGGCGTATTCCGTCGCCGGCGGCGTGTCGATCAGGATCAGGTCGAAGGTCTCGCGCAGCCGGTTCAGCATTCCTTTGAACTGGCTCGATTCGAACAACAACGGCTGCGACGAATCGCGCACGAGCAGCTGGCTCACCGTCAACCGGCTGCCCTCGACCGGATGCAGCACCGTTTCGAGCTTCTCGCGCCTGTCGAACACGGCGTCCCAGCCTTCTTCCTGCGTAAAATTGAATTGCCGCACCTGTGTCGGGTCGTGCTGGTCGGCGTCGAGCAGCAACACCGACTTTTTCAGCTTCGCGGCGACGACTTTGGCGAATTCGCGGATCAGCGTTGACGCGCCCGTACCCCGGTGCGGCGCGATGAACTCAATCACGCGTCCGCGCGAGGCGGGCAACAGCCCCTGGATCCCGTTATAGAGCGCCGTCATCGTATGCTCGAGATGAAGCGGGAACGGGGCGTCCACCATCGGTTCCGCCAGTCGCTGGACCGTCGGCAACACTTCCACGACCGGGGGACGGACGGGCGAGGGCGACTCGGCCGGGCGCGCCGACTCCCGCTCGTCGCGGTCGTCGTCTTCGTTCGACCGTCCTGCCAGTTCCAGCGCTTCGAAAATCTTCGACATAATGGCTTTCTGCGTTATCCCGGCTTTCAGTTGTTCTCGTTCGACGCCCGGCGATCCGGCGACACGCTCTCGCGATCATCCTCGCGCGGGCGCGAGCCTTCTTCCGATCCGCGCGATTCGTTGATCATGTCCAGCAGCAGGCGCAGCGCCTCGCGCTTCACTTCCATCGGGGCATCGGCAAGCGCGCGGGCCGCTTCGACCGCCGAATGCGGCTTCTGATGTTCCTCCGGGAAGAATTCGCCCGGCCCTTCCTGCTCCAGCGCGCGGCTGTGGATGAGGTCCTGGACCACTTCCTCGACCATCACGGACGTCACCACTTTTTTCTGGTAGCCGAATCCCGTCACCAGCGCGTTGTCGCAAATGATATTAATCAGGCGCGGGTTGCCGCGCGCGCTCTCGACAATCAGCCGCTTCGCGCCTTCGGTGAAGATCCAAACGCGCGGGGCGCCGGCGCGGATCAATCGGTGCTTGATGTATTCGATGCTCTCTTCGGCCGACAGCGGTTTGACCACCGCCCTCACGGCGATGCGCTGGCGCAACTGCCGCAGCTCGTAACGGCTCAGCTTGCGGTCGAGTTCGGGCTGGCCCACCAGCACGATCTGCATCAGTTTGTCCTTCGTCGTCTCGATGTTCGACAACATGCGCAGGCTCTCGAGGGTCTTCACCGGCATGTTCTGGGCTTCGTCGATCACGAGGAAAATATTGCGGCGCGCCGCGTACTCTTCGATGAGCAACTCGTGCAGCTTGCGCACCATGTCGTCGGTATGCTGCGGAAGTTGGTCCATCCCCAGCTCGTAAAAGATGTTCTTGAGCAGTTCCTTGAACGAAACGTTCGGGTGGAAAATGTAAATCGGCTTGTGTTGTTCCGCATCCAGGTGCTGCAACGCAGATCGCAGCACGGTCGTCTTGCCCGTGCCGACTTCGCCAGTCACCGAGATGAACCCTTTGCGCTCGCGGATGCCGTACACCACCGCCGCCAGCGCCTCGCGGTGCGTCGGGCTCAGGTACAGAAACTCCGGGTCCGGCGTCACGCCGAACGGTTCGCGCTTGAGGTTGTAGTGCTTCAGATACATTTGCGGAACTCCTCCGCCGGCACAACCGCCAGCACCGGAATCCCCAACTTCTTCTCCACCTCGTCCCGCGTCTTCAGCGTGTCATCCATGAACTCGCGCAGCGCCGCCATGCCAACGCTTGCAGCGATCGCAACGAACAGGACCAGCGCGAGGTCGCGCATCCGCTTCGGACCCACGGGCAGATCCGGCAAGCTCGGCGGATTGAGCACAGACACGTTGCTGACTTTCTCCTCGTCCAGGCGCGCGTTGAGCGCGACGTCGTTGTAGGCGTCGTTCGCCCGCTGCCAGTCCGCCCGCAACTTCACCAGTTCCTGGTCGAGTTCCAACTGCTTCGTATCGTCGCCGATGTGCTCGAGCTGGGTCATCGTCTTGTCATACTCGGCCTGAAGCGCGATGCCGGTCGCCTTCAGCGCCTCGTAATTGGTCCGCTCGTTGGACAGGAGCATGTAGGGGTCCACGCCCACCCCGTCCCGGCTCAGGACCGAACTGCGCGGGACCGTCGCCGGAAGCGTCTTGATCTTGTTCTTGATTTCCTCGATCTGATAATTCACGGCCTCCAACTGGCTCCCGCCCGTGAACACCGATTCGAGCTTCGTCTTCTCGATCTGCAACTGGGTAAGCTGTTCCTTGTAAATGAGCAGTTCGGGGTTTTCCATCTGGCTCGGCGGGATCTTTGAATCCCCGTCGCGGCTGACCAGCGATTGGTCGAGCGAGTTCATCCGAGCGAGTGAGGCTTCCTGATCCACGCGATTCTGCGCGATCTGCTCCCAGTAGCGGGCCTTCTCGGACAGCAACTGCGAGCGACGCTCCTGGACCGACATCCCGTTGCGGCCCTCGGTGTATTGCTTCTGCTCAAGTTCCTTGGCCCGAATTCGAGCCATGATTTCCTCGGATTCCCGCTTGAATATTTCCGGATTGAAGGAGGAACGATGAACCTCTACATGGCGCTCGAGGTAACACTCGACTAGTTTCGCTACAACGTCGTGAGCGACTTGAGGATCGGAGTTTTGATACTTGACCACGACGATGTCACCCAGCGGCTCGAACACCGCCACCAGTCCCAGGATGCGCGCCGCAGTCTTGACCGCTGCTTCCTGCGGATTCGGATCATCCCGGAATGCTTCTTCAATCGTCTGCCCGTCACGAAGCCCCAAGATGCGATCCGGGCCAAGCTCGCGCGCGACTCGCTCGTGTAACAACCGGCTGCTCAGAATCGAAATCTCGTTCTCCGTCGAGTTTGAACTCTGACCCTGCAACGAATTGACCAGTCCAGGAGACGTCGGGTCAATGGAAATATCACCGCGCTCAGGCCGGAGCAGCAGCCGCGCCTCGGATTCATACTGCGGCGGCATCAGCATGACGAACGTCGCACCGGCAGCGGTGACCGCCCCGAACACCAACACGATCAGTACTTTGTGGCGGAACAGCACGCGAAGCACGTCGCGCGCGGACGGCATCACAATCTCGCCCGCGTTGCGCGCGCGCTTGAGCCGCGCGGCTATGGAATTCTCTTGATGATTGGCGTCAACCACTTCTTCAGCCCGATTCGTACGTTCTCTCTTCCCGCCTCGCCCCGAAACGAATCGTTACGGGTCGAACGAGTACACCCAGTCGAAACTTGCTCCATTTTGACTAATTACTCGTCAAAATGCCGTCCATAGTACCAATTCTGCAGCCTATCAACAATTAACCAAATTGGCTGGCTAGACCCCTAAACCTCCGTCTGGCAAGCCTTATATCTAAACTGCTGGTGGTCTGCAGTTGCCCACGATATCAGGGACAGATGATCGCCAGGTCAAATCTGACCTCAAGCAGAGCAATTTATTTGCCGATCCTGATCTCGACGTTCGAAAACGTACACGACTGTTGATTTGCCCGTGTTCCGGTCGCTGTATCGAGATGAATTGCCTGAGATGCCCCCGGACACGCCGGACACGTAAACGACACCCTCGGCGGAGTTGGTCAAGAATGACAATGAATTGTTACGACAGATCAATTGCCCGCGGGACAACTAATTCACTATACGAATCTGTATCATGAAGTTTTATTGAATATCACGTATTTAGATGTTCCATGTAAAGGCTGTTTGACTTCCATCTTGAATTTCTGTACATTCGTCAATCGCGCTACCCCGTAGATCCATAGAGGGCGGCAACAAGGGTGTCCCAATTAGATAGGACACCTCGGATCGAATCGGGGAGTTTGGGCTGGATCTGGGAAGTTTGGGCTGACCGGCTGGGGCAGACCGATCGACTTCTCGGGGAATCATCGGCGGCTGACGAGTTCGCTGGACAAAAAAGAACGTAAGGTCCGTTGGACCCGGCAAAAACGTTCAGATTTGTTCAGGTAATCAAGAAGCCGCGATGCCGTAAGTCAATTAAAACCAGGCAGTTATGCAGAGGGAATAGCGATTGCGCTGTACCCTCCGCGCACGGGACGGCTGTTGTGTGCCGTCTTCGGCTGCTGGGGGGCGGTCGCCGACCGTCGAAGCTGGGTGCTGGGGGATCTCTGGGATGATTTCTAAGCGTGTAGCGTGGTGTGTGTCAACTACTCGTTACGCGGGTGATCTTACGCGTCGAGTCTCATTACTCTTGCTGATATGCGCGGCGTGGATCGCTCCACTCGCGGCCAACGCGGCCACCATCACGGTCTCTCCGGGGCAGTCCATTTCGTCGGCGATTAGCTCCGCCGCAACGGGCGACACGGTACTGGTCAAGCCCGGCTCCTACAGCGGCTTCACCGTCACTAAGGGCGTCATCGTCAAGAGCGAGGTCAAACACGGGGCGCGGCTCAGCGGCGGCATCTCGATTGCCCAAACCGCAAACAACTGCACCGTGGATGGGTTTTACATCGATGGCGGCGGCATTATCGCGGCCAACCCCCAGACGAGCACTTCGCCGTCCAACGTCAAGATCCTCAATAACCACTGCTATCGGTCGTCCTACTTATACAAGGTCATCGGGACGAACTGGCTGGTCGAAGGGAACAACTTCGAGCGCGTGACCGGCGGCAGCGGAGGTGGCGACGCGGACTACGGCCGCCTCTTTGGGTCGGGGCACGTGTTCCGGCGCAATTTCCTGCACGGTACGACGTATGGAACCGGGCAGGACATTGAGCCGAACGGGCCCCACACCGACGGCATGCAGTATTTCGGGAACAACGGCGAAATTCTGCATGACGTGACCATCGAACAAAACTACTTCACCGAGTTCTTCCAGGGGTTCCTGCTCGCCGACGAAAACAACAACAACGACATCCAGAACCTGACGATTCGTGACAACGTATTGTGGGGCACTCCGCTTCCCAACACGGGCAACATGCACGGCCGGCCGTCGTGGGGCATTTACGTCGGCAAGAACATCGGCGGACAGAACGTCGTCATCGAGAACAACCTCGTTTACAACTGCGCGAACTATCTCGGGATAAACGGCAGTTCGATGCAGGCGCGGATGGGCAAGAACATCTTCGCAGGAAACGCCGGCACGGTGTACCAGCACGACGGCACCGTGCAGAGCAACGTGCAGAACACGGGTAACCTCATTCACGGGATCAGCAACGTCAATTGGACGTTCGCGACCGACGTGAAAAACATCAACCCGCAGTTCGTGAACGAGTCCAACCCGCTCGGAGCAGACGGCGTACCCTTCACCGACGACGACGGCTGGCGCCCGACAAATGCAGCGGCCGCGGGCTTCGGTCCGAGAATTACCTCGGGGCCTACTCCGCCTCCGCCGCCACCGGCGCCGGTGGTCGATGCGGTGAACGATTCGTTCAGCGGCATCAACGAGGACTCCAGCAACAACACGCTGAACGTGCTCACCAATGACACGGTGACGCCGTCCACCGGCGCGACGCTCAGCATCAGCAGTGTTGGCAGCACGAACCGCGGCGGTACAGTGACGATCGCCAGCGGCACCTCATTGCGCTATACCCCGGCGGCGAACTTCAACGGCGCCGAAACGTTTACCTACACCGCGGTCTCAAGCACAGGCGGCCAGGACAGCGGCACCGTCACCGTCAACGTGACCGCGGTGAACGATCCGCCGAACGGAACCAACGACACGTATACGGTGCAGGGCGGCTCCTCCAACAATATTTTGACCGTGCTGGCGAATGACACGATTGCTCCGGACTCGAACGAGACGCTTACGGTGTCCGCGGTCGGAGCGCCCAACAACGGCGGCACGGCGACGATCAATCAGACGACCCGCATCAGCTACACGCCCGCGCCCCAGTTCTCGGGCACGGAGACCTTCTCCTATACACTGCGCGACTCGAACGGGGGTACCGACACCGCGAACGTCACGGTGACGGTTTCGCCGGTCGCGCCGCCGCCCCCTCCTCCTCCACCGCCTCCTCCGCCGGCGAACAACGCGCCGAATGCGGTGAACGACGAATACACTGTGAACACGAACTCGAGCGCAAATGCGCTGCCGGTGTTGACGAACGACTCTGACCCGGACGGCGACTCGCTCGCGATCGTCGACCTCACTTCCGCCTCTGCCGGCGGTACCGTCGGCGTGTCGGGCTCGGCGCTTCTTTACACTCCGCCGACAGACTTCTCGGGCAAGGACACGTTCTCCTACACCATCTCCGATGGAAAGGGCGGCGAGTCTACGGCGACCGTCTCTGTGGATGTTGA
Organism: uncultured Nitrospirales bacterium; assembly: GCA_964411925.1. Lineage (GTDB taxonomy): Bacteria > Hydrogenedentota > Hydrogenedentia > Hydrogenedentales > VFKU01. Next base: position 17,477 of record CAYPNI010000011.1, on the reverse strand, counting down.
GAACGTCAACTCGACGCCGGTCGCGGTGAACGACACGTTCACCATTGATTCGGACAGCTCCGGCAATACGCTCGACGTGCTCGCGAACGATTCCGATCCGGATGACGGCGACATGCTGCACATCGCCTCCCTGGGCAGCGGCAACCGCGGCGGCACCGTCAGCATGAGCGGCAACGCGGTCGTCTACACGCCTGCGTCCGGCTTCGAAGGCAACGAGGTCTTCTCGTATTCCGTCGCCGACGCCAACGGCGCAACGGCGTCCGCGCAGGTCACCGCGACGGTCGAAAACTCGAAACCCACCGCAAAGCCTGATTGGTATAAGGTGCCCAAGAACCGCCGAAACAACCGGTTCCACGTCACCCGCAACGACATCTGGAAGTGGGGCGCTGAACTTCTGGTCGAACTGGACACGTCCGCCTCGCGCATCGTCGCGAGCGGCCAGGTCGAGATCGTGAACAACGACATCATCTATTCACCGCCGCAGGACTTCGTCGGCACCGATACGTTTACCTACGCGGTCCGCGACGAGCACGGACAAACCGCCACCGGGGAAGTTACGGTGGACGTCACCGAGGTGCTCGGCCTGGACTTCTGCGACGACTTCCCTGCGTTCACTGCGCAGTTTGCGGCACTCTGGGAAGATTTCAGTATCGCCTCATCCGACCTCGACGGCGATACGATCCCGGACGACTTCATGGTCGAGGCCATGAAGGTGGTCGCATGTTTTGACAGCGAGACCGAGCTGGGCACCGCGTTGCAGACCGCATACCTCATCAACTTGTCCCAGCTCGACAGCGAGGACGACGCCGCGGCGCTCGCCGAGTACCGCGAAGTCATCGCCGCGTTGCTTGCAACGAGTGCCTCGGTACAGGCGGCGCTCGTGGACGCGCTGGGCGACGCAGGGATCTCTCTGACGTTGAAATATGAAGTGGTCCAACGCGATGCCGAAGGCGCGGCCATGCCGCAGCCCCTGGCGGGCGTCGCGCTCAGCGACGGATTCAATGCCTTCGAGCAGGTGGGTGGTCTCGAGGAACCGTTCTCCGCATCGGGCGATATTGACCTCGATAGCAAGACGAACCTCGAAGAGTATGAAAACGTAATCGGATCCGGCGGCGGCAGCACCGAATTCGCCAACGCCGCGAATGATGCGGCGCTGGACGGCTCCGATATCGGCGGGGGCGGGGGCGGTGGCGGATGCTTCATCGCTACGGCCGCCTACGGCACGCCGCTCGCCGGCGAGATCAACGTCCTGCGCGACGTGCGCGACCGGTTCATGCTCACGACCGCGTTCGGCGGGGTCTTCGCCGACACGTACTATCGGCTGAGCCCGCCGATCGCGCGACTCGTCGCGGATCACCCGGCCCTGGCGAACCTGGTCCGGATGGCGCTCAGCCCGGTCGTCGCGCTGAGCCGCGCCGCGCTCACGGCGCCGGTGGCGTTCGGCATCGCGCTGCTGCTGCCTGCTGCGCTGGCCGCCCTGCGCGTCCGGCGAAAGAGCCGCCGCGCGTAGGCGCGCATAACCGCTAGGTCCGAGGACCGCCGGGATCAACCCGGCGGTCCTCTTTGCTTATTCGACCCTCCGAACTGGCCGAGTACGCATCTTCTGTGGCACTCTGTCGCCTTCGATTGGCCAGCAGCAGGAACCGTGCATGACCCGATCATCGTTCGCCGCTCTTTTTGCTGTCGCAGCCCTCGCCATTGACGCGCGCGCGCAAGACGGGGACAAGTTCCGCCAACTTCAGGAACTCTGGCCCACACCCAACGCGTACCGCGCCGCCTCGGGCGCGCCCGGCCCCGCCTATTGGCAGCAACAAGTGGATTACGAGATCGAGGCTACGCTCGACGAAACGACGCACCGCATCACCGGCTCCGAGCGCATCACGTACCACAACAACTCCCCGGAGACGCTGACGTACCTGTGGTTTCAACTGGATCAGAACAACTTCGATCCCAATTCGACGCGGCAGTTGACCGATTCAGTCGTGTCGTCCCCACGCTTTCCGCAAATCACGTCGGGAGAAATCAGCATCGAACGGCTGGAATCCATGCTCAAGGCGCCGGAATTCGACGGCGGATTCAAGATTACGCGCGTCGCCGGCGAGGATGGCGCGCCCCTCCCCCATGTCATCAACGAGACCCTGATGCGCGTCGATTTGCCGGCCCCGCTTCGCACCGGGCAGGCCGTTCGCGTGGAGATCGACTGGAACTATCTCATCACGGAGGATCGCGTCTCGGGCGCGATGCGTTCCGGCCGCGAATACTTCAAAGACGATGACAACTGGCTCTACGAGATCGCGCAGTGGTATCCGCGCCTCGCCGTCTACGACGATGTGAACGGCTGGCAGATCAAGCATTTCGTTTCCAGCGAGTTCGCCCTCGAGTTTGGCAACTTCCACGTGTCACTGACCGTGCCCGAGGACCACGTGCTAGCCGCGACCGGTGAACTCATGAACGCCGAACACGTGCTTACCGCCGCGCAACGCGAGCGGCTCGCCGCCGCGCGCACGGCTGATAAACCCACCTATATCGTCACGCCCGCGGAGGCCGAGGTCAACGAGTCGCATGACCCCGCCGGCACGAAGACGTGGATTTTCGACGCCGAGAACGTCCGCGATTTCGCCTGGGCCAGTTCCCGCAAATTCATTTGGGACGCACAAGGCCATTGGACCGGCGACCACTGCGTGATGGCGATGTCGTTCTGGCCGAAGGAGGCCGAGCCGCTCTGGAGCCAGTTCTCCACGCAGTCAATCCACCAGACGCTCGATGTTTACGGCAAGGTCGCCTTCCCGATGCCCTACCCCACGATGATCTCCGTCAACGGTCCCGTCGGCGGCATGGAATACCCCATGATCACGTTCAACGGCGGACGGCCCGAGGACGACGGCACGTACGGTGAGCGGACCAAGTACGGCCTCATCTCCGTCATTCTTCACGAAGTCGGTCACAACTGGTTCCCGATGATCGTCAACTCGGACGAACGCCAGTGGACCTGGATGGACGAGGGCATCAACACCTTTGTGCAATACCTCGCGGAGCAGGAATGGGAGGACGAATACCCCTCGCGCCGCGGCGAGCCCCGCGATCTGCTGGACTACCTTCGCGATCCCTCGGCCAAGCCCATCATGACCGACGGCGATACGGTCGCGTATCAAATGGGCAACAACGCATACGCCAAGCCCGCGGTCGGGCTGAACATTCTGCGCGAGACGATCCTCGGCCGCGAACTGTTCGACTACGCGTTCAAAGAATACGCGAACCGCTGGATGTTCAAGCGGCCGCAACCGGCCGATTTCTTTCGCACCATGGAGGACGCCTCCGGCACGGACCTCGACTGGTTCTGGCGCGGCTGGTTCTATTCGAGCGATCCGACGGACATCGCGATCGCGTCTGTCACACGGTACACCATGGACTCCGGCGACCCCGACCAGAAAGCGGAGCGCGACCGCGCCGAGGAAGACGCAGTGCGTGACAGCGTCTCGGTGCAGCGAAACGCCGACCTGCCCAAACGGGTCGAAGCGCGCCCGGAACTGCTCGACTTCTACAACGAATACGACAAGTTCGAAGTGTTTGACGACGACCGCGAAAAGTTCAAGAAGCTCGTGGACGAACTGGACGATCGCCAGCGCGAATTGCTCGCCAGTGCGAAAAACTTCTATCTGGTCAATCTTGAGAACCGCGGCGGCCTGGTCATGCCGGTGATTCTCGAAGTCACCTACGAGGACGGCACCACCGGTATGTTCCGTTTCCCGGCCGAACTCTGGCGCCATGACAACGCGAAGGCCGCGCGCCTCGTGCTCTCGGACAAGAAGATCGTGCAATTTGAGCTTGATCCGTTTCAGGAAACCGGTGACATCGAGACCGCGAACAACGCTTTCCCGCCCAGGATTCAGGAGAAGCGATTCAAGGTGAAGTTGAAACCGGACGAAGAGAAGAATCCGATGCAGAAGGCCATCGAACGCGAGGTCGGCGAACCGGCAACCGAGGCCGCACCGGAAGAAGTGCCCACTCCATAATTCTCGCCGCGTATAGAGCCCAAAGCCTTCCCAATCTGCATGACGCTAAGAAGCCCGCTCCCCGGTTTTCCGCAGCCTCAGATGACGATGGGATGAATCAGCTCCTCGTAACCCGCGCGGGCGTTCGGGTATGCGAAACGATAGCCGCTCGCGCGCAGGCGCGCGTTTGAGCAGCGCCGGTTTCGGACGGGCCGGCCGCGGGTCTGCCGCTCGTCCGAAATCGGCGGCGCGGGCACGCCCAACCGCGCGGCGATCCATTCGAGCAGCGCGTTGTATTGCTGGGGTTCGTCGTCCACGCCGACGTACACCGGCTCGGGCCGATCGAGCTCGGCGACATGCTCGAGCACGCCGGCGATGTCCTCGACGTGGATGAGGTTGAGGTAATGCGATTGCGCGGCTTCGCGGCGGGCCTCGCCGCGGCGCACGCGATCGATCAGTCCGGTCCGGCCGGGCCCGTAAATGCCGCCGAGCCTCACCGCGATGCCGCGCGGGTGCCGCGCGTGCAACAACTGCTCGCCTTCGAGCACGCGCAACCCCGAGAACGTACGCGGCTCGGCCGGCGATCGCTCGTCGACTTCGCTGCCGTCGTCCTGGGCGTAGACTGCGGTGGACGACGTGAACACGAAGCGTCCGGCGCCGCCGCGCGCGGCGACGGCGTCGAGCGTGTTGCCCTTGCCGGTGATGTATGCCGCGCGATATGCCGTGTCTGAATACTCGCTGGCGCCCGCTGTGTAGTAGACGACGTCGAACGGCCCGGGCAGGTCGCGAAGGGTTTCAGGGTCGGAGAGATCGGCCGCGATGGGCAGGATCGCGCCGGGGAGTTTTCGCGTGTCACGGCGGAGTCCCCAGACTTCGTCGCCGCGCGCGGCGAGCCGGCGTCCCAACTCGCACCCCGCGTAACCGCAACCCGCGATCAGCACGCGGCGCCGCGGGCCGGGGCCGTCTGCGGCCACCTACCGGCCCGGAGGCGGCGCGTCTTCGGCGTCGGGCGCGAAGTGCCGCTCGGGAATGCCCTCGGGCGGCGGACCGAGCACGGATGGCAACTCATCCCCGCGCGGGCGATCGCCAAAGCCGCGCTCGGGCGGCCCGTCTCCCCGCTTGCCGTCGTTGTCCTTGTCGCGGGGCCCGCCGCTTCGCTCGCGCATGGCGCGTCCGCGCGCCTTGCGGAACCACTCCTCCCACTCCGACTGCTGCGAGGGCGTGAGGACTTGCGACACCTTGCCCTGGAAATCGCGGAAAAACGCCTGCGCCTGTGCACGGCCGCGCTCGCGCATCTGCGCGGACTCGCGCCGGGCCTCGCCGAAAATTTTGCGGATTTCCTCGGTCTGCTTGTCGGTGAGTTCGAGTTCGGCGTCCATCCGATCGACCATGCGCTCCGAGAGCAGGTCGGGCCGCGCGCGGAATTCGTCCACGCGCCGCTTGATGCCAATGAGCGTGAGTCCGCTGCCGATGAACATGCCGCACAGGAGCAGCACGGTCCCCAGCGCGACCGTCTTCCACACCGATCGGCGGGGAACGGGCAGCGGGGACTCGGGCGTATTATCCGGCGTTTCCGACATGAGGTTCAGATCGCGCTCGACGCGGCCTCCTCGAGAAACAACGTCAGCGGATCGAGCGCCGCGTCGAGATACGGCATGCTGAACACGAGCACGACCGCCGCCGCGGCAATCGCGCCGGCCGTCATCCACAGCATGGGCCGCTCGGGCGCATACGCGGCGCGCGTCTTGCGCAAGCGGCGCAACACGGACTGCGCAACGTCGATCGTGGGCGCCGTATCGCGCCGCGCGCGCGCGGCGATCGCCTCGATGCGCCGCTCGGCCGCCGCCGGCTCAACTCGCTTCATAACCGTCTTCCTCCAACAGCGCGCGCAACCGTTTGCGCGCGCGAAACGCGCGGACCTTCGCCAGCGTCCGGGTCCAGCCCATGCGCTCGGCGATGCTGTTCATGTCGAGCCCTTCAAAGTAGTGCAGCGTCAGCACGAGCCGATCCTCCGGCGCGAGCTGCGCGAGCAACCGGTGCAACCACTCCGCCGCCTCGCGCGGCGACGCGTCGTCCGCGGGAATCGCCCGGTCGGGCGATTCGCGGCGCAACGCCTCCTCGCCTTCCGCCTTGCGCGCCTTCTTTTTCCAGTACCGGTACCCGACGCGCGTGGCGATCCGGCGGAGCCAGTGCACGAACGGCGCGCGCCCGCGAAACTGCGCGAGTCCGACGTAACACTCGACGAACACTTCCTGCACCAACTCCTCGACGACCAGCGGGTCGCGCGAGAACCGCCACATCTGGCTGCCGATCGTCGCCTGGTAGCGCGCGACCAGCCGCGCATAGGCCGGCTCGTCGCCGCGCAGACTCGCCGCGATGTCCGCGCGGTCCTCCTCGCTAACGGGGCTGCTCACTGCTTGGGTCCCCGGACGCGCCCGCCCCGCCGGGGGCCTGCGCAACGCCTCAGCGCCGCGCACCGGCGGCGCATATTCCCAGTGTATCGATCCTGCCATGGTCGCCATGTCCGGCCTCGTGCATACCGGTGCCGCCCGCGACCCGCCTCGCCCACACGCGGCGAATCCGGCCAAGCCTGTGTCCGTCCCCCCTAGAGTGGCCCAAGCGTTCCAACGGGTTACGCCGCCACGGCATGGCGACTACTATACTGCACCGTTGTTGCACGCTGGGCTGCCGCTTCGCCGAACGGATCGCTGTAACCCCTTTTGCGAGACAAGGATTTTTGATGGAAAATCGCACTAATATCGTTTTTTGACCATGGTATCGGATCCTCCGCCGGCCCCGAAAATCTAGTTGGAGGAATCCAGAATCCGCGGTACTCTCACAACGACGGGCACACGAGGTATACCGGCAACGAAATTGATTGCTGTTCCCGATTCTCCAATCAATAGGAATCGGTGGATCGTTGGTGGTGCCATAGGACGAGGGGAGATGATTTCAAGTCTGCCAGCTGGGCGTCATCGGGTTTTGCTCGTTTGTTGGCTGGCGACACCGATCCTACTTCCTACGTTAGCCTACCTTTACCCGCGGTTTCTGTTACCGTTCCTTCCTGTTTGGTGTCTAGCCATTTTAGCGCTTTTGGCCTTGTCGCTTGTTAAATTGAGTCTGATGGTCCCACGGAACGCGCTTCCGCAATTGTCCGTATTGCTTGCTTTTCTAGTGTCAGTGTTCCTCGGATATTGCCTCATACCGTGGACATTCCGATTGGGTGTGACACAGCGGTTTCAAAGCGAGCAGCGTGTTCTCGAAATATGTTCCAACGACTTGATGGTCCAACTTTCCACAGAGTACAGGCCTCTACTACTCAGTGAGAGTTGCTCAAGTGTGTCGATAGCCGCATCCGGAAAACGATTCGCAGATGGGACGAGTTTTATCGAGATCGGAACGCTCGGAGGATATCCATTTCACCACTTGGGATATGCCTACGTGAGCGGGAACCAGGTCACTGCGTCGTCTGACCTTCGCAAGCGGCGCTATGCTCTGGAGCTCGGACCGAATTGGTTCTTCTATATGGACTAGAAAGCACCCGACGACAGGAAACTGGAAATCTCGGGGAAATTGGGGACGGCGATCAGAAAGAATAGAGGCCGCGCTACGTGCTCTTGAACAAAATAGGTGACTATCCCCATTTTCCCCACTCTGAGTGACGCGGTGGAGCTGAACGCATGCGCCAAGGAACGCGTTGGAATTTGAAGCTGTCGATGGGTGCGTCTGTTGGAATAGTCACGGTGGTAGTCGGCGCGTACCTATTGAAACTTGCGGCCACGGTTCCCATAACGGAGCCGTTCCCGCGTTTTGTCGTGATTCAAGATGTACCGTACTATTTCGACCGTAGTGGCCCGATCAGGCAGTTACTCTGGTTGCCGTCGGATGTAGCGGTGAAAAATCGTTCGAGTGATTATGTTGTTTACGAGGGGGAACTCTATCTGAAAGTTCAGGAATTGAGCAGGGCCTTAATACTTACTCAGTACGTTACGACGTTCGAGTGGCCTAAAGAGAGATTGGATCAACTGGTCAAGGATCACCCGGAGTTGGAAGTCTACACGAAGTAGTATCGCCGCCCGGGGCACCGTTCCGATTGTTCCGGCGAAGCCGCACCGGTTTCTTTTGGCTCCACCTTTTCTTTCCCCTCAAAGAAAAGGTGGAGGGCGAACCTGCTCGAGAGCGTGTATTCGTCCGACGCGGACGGCGTTGATGTGGACCACGTGTACAGCGAGCCGGGCGCCTTACGCGGAATCGGGGAATCTGGCTGAGGAGATTGCTTCGTCGCAGACTGCGCTCCTCGCAATGACGGGTTGTGAGTTTGTATTCAGGCGAAGTTGATGGGCAGCAGCGCGAGGATGCTCAGGAGCGCGAAGGCGACGGCGTATTCGTTGCGTTGGCCGGGCCGCGCGGAACCGGGGAATCTGGCAGAGGAGATTGCTTCGTCGCAGACTGCGCTCCTCGCAATGACAGGTAGTGAGTTTGCGTTCAGGCGAAGATGACGGGCAGCAGCGCGAGGACGCTCAGGAGCGCGAAGGCGACGGCGGCGGCGTATTCGTTGCGTTGGCCGGGCCGCGCGGTTCGATGTGAGTGCTTGATGTTCATGTTCATTGGTCCCATTCCCCCAACCACTTTGGGAAGTGAGGGGCAATCGACGTGCCAAGTGCCGTTACCCTTGATTTACAGCGAAGAGGGCCTGACGTTACCGGATATTTCTGGAATTTAAATCCGACGGATGCGTAGGCGCGGGAGGGGGATCTGACGATTTGGTGGCTTTGGGATTTCGGGTGTTGGGGGACGCGCTCTCGCGTTCGGGTGAACCCCCGCAGGCTGGAAGCCTGCGCCACCAGG
>CAYPNI010000011.1:0-8537 GCA_964411925.1 uncultured Nitrospirales bacterium | reverse complement strand
GCGCTCTCGCGTTCGGGTGAACCCCCGCAGGCTGGAGGCCTGCGCCACCGGGATCGGTCAGTTGCCGGCGCGGCGGGGCGCGATGCGGGTGTGGTAGACGGCGTGCGCGATCACGTCCGCGATCGTCTTGCCGGCGCCGAACAGCAGGACTTCGTTGCGCGCCCCCGATCCGCCGTACACGGCGACGACGGCGAGTAACAGCGGGACGTGCACGGGCAACTCGCGCAGGTAGGGAATCCACATGGCGTCGAACGGCGAGGTTGACGCGGCCTCGTTGGGGAGGTAGTCCCTGCGCAGCGAGAGGACGTGCGCGACGATGAGCGCGGCGAGCGGCGCCCATACCATGAGCCAGAACCAGTCGGCGGCGGCGGACCCGCCGAAGAGGTAGACCGTGAGGGCGCGGTAGACGACGCAGAAGGTGCCGTAGTGCGCGCCGAACAGGACGATGAGATAGGCCCGCGACTTCGCGAAGGCGCCCGTGGCGCGCGCGCGCGCCATCTGCACGAGCGTCAACGGCGCGAGGGCGACGAGCTCGAGCCAGTAGAGCGTGATGAGGTCGCTGAGCTGCCAGTTGGACAGCGAGGCGACGACGAGGGCGACGAAGTTGGCCGAGAAGACGACCTGGACGGAGGCCTTTGGAAATGGGGCGTTGGACGGCGGCATTGCGGGTTCCCGTGACGGCGGATGCTTGAAGTCTAACGCTACCACAACGTACCCTCGTGCTCCCTCCGGAGCGCGCGGGCGTCCACGCCGCGCCATGAAAGGCGAGATTGATGCGGTTGAAACTTGAAGGCATCCTGCCGGCGCTGTTGACGCCGTTTAAGCGCGGCGGGCTGGAGATCGATTTCGACAAGGCGGCGGCGTGGGCGGAGACGCTCGCGAACCGCGGCGTGGACGGCATCTTCGTGTGCGGATCGAGCGGCGAAGGGCTGCTGATGACGACCGAGGAGCGCAAGCAGCTCGCGTGCGTGCTGATGGACGCGGTGGGATCGCGCGTCAAGGTCGTGCTGCAGACGGGGTGCCTGGACACGCCGCAGACCATCGAGCTTACCCGTTACGCGCACGAGATCGGCGCGCACGCGGTGAGCGTGTATGCTCCGCCGTTCTATCGCTACGACGACGAGGCGCTGTTCCGGCACTTCAAACTGATCGGCGATGCGGTGCCGGACATTCCGCTGCTGCTGTACAACATTCCGCGATACACGGGCAACAGCCTCTCGCCGGAACTGATCTTCCGCATCGCGGCCGGGGTCACGTCCGTGGCGGGGATGAAAGACAGCAGCGGCGACATGGGCCACGTGAGCCGGATCATCGCGGGCGCGCCGAAACACTTCCTGACGATCAGCGGCGCGGACGAATTCGTCTACCAGGCGTACGCCACGGGGGCTGCGGGCGCGGTATCGCTGACGGCGAACGTGGTGCCGGAGCTGTTTCTGACGATCCGGACGGAGACGGCGGCGGGCAACCACAAGAAGGCGCTCGCGGCGCAGAACAAACTCAACGGGGTGATCGACGCGCTGGGCGGCGGCGCGATGATCTCGGCGTACAAAGAAGCGCTGCGCCTGATGGGTCACGACACGGGCTTCGTGCGGCCGCCCCAGCGCGAGCTGACCGCGCCGGAGAAGAAGGCGCTCGCCAAGCGCATGAAGACCGCCGGCCTGATCTAACCCGCCCACCGGGGGGTGCGATTCGGCCCGTAGTATACTTCGGGCCAGGCACCGCGACGCGCGAATCGGGGGATTATGCGGCGGCTGTTGGAACACGTCATCGAATTGCCCGAGGAACTTCTCCCCTCGCTCTCCCTGCAGGACGCGGCGCTGTGCCACCTCTGCCACCTGAACGGCACGCGCGAATTCGCGGCGGTCCCGGGGTTCGAGCGCATCGACGCGCGCATCCGCCAATGGCTCGCGGTGGCGCGTCCGGCGCATGCGTGGTCCGAGGGCAAGCGCACGCAGACGCTGTTGCGCGAACTCATCGACCGGTTGCAGGCGAACAACGTCGGCACGCTGGCGCGGGACGAACTCGACCTGCTGGAAACCGTGCACGCGCTGGCGCAGGCCGCGCAGGCCGCGGAGACCTTCGCGAGGGTCCAGCAGTTGATCGCGCCGTACCGGCCGCGAATCGCCGAGCGGCGCGCGCGGATGCCTGAAGTGTCCGGACTGCCCACGTTGACGTCTCGTTATCTCGTCGTGCGCGCCGAGGACATTTTGCAGGCGCCGCAGCGGGAGGTCCGCGTGCTGGCGGGCGTCGAGTTGCCGTTGCGCGGTCCGGTCCTCGTGCACACGGGCCATGTGCGCGTGCTGGGCGACGTGCCGGAGGCGACGACGCTCGTTGTCGAGGAGGCGGACTGCGTCGTTGACGGGTACGTGATGGGCCGGGTGGCGGTGAGTGGGTACTGCGAAGTGCTGGAGAACGTGTCGGGGGTCGTCATCAGCCGGAACGGCGACGTCCGCGCGCGCAACATCGTGGACAATGCGTTCGTGGTGTCCAAGCGCGGGCGCGTGCAATGCCGGCGCGTGCATGGCGCGCGCATGGTCTTTGCGGGCGAGGTGGTGCACGTCGCGGAGACGTCAGTGCGGAGCCATCTCGTCGCGCCGACCGTACTCATCGATCAGGACGTGCGGTCCGGCTGCATCCATGCGTCGTGCCGCATCTCCGCGGCGCGGTTCGGCGAGAGCGGAGACGCAATCGATTTGTACCTGTGCCGGGGGCTTTCCTGCCGCGACTACGGCGAAGACCCCGGGCGCGAAATGACGATCGACGTGACGCGGGCGTTGCAGGCGCGCGGGACGCTTCAGTGCGTGCGGTCGCAGATGTCGCTAGCATTGCAGGGCGCGGAACAGTCCGCGGAGACGTGCCTGACGTACCTGCTGGCGGAGGAAGACTCGGCGCGCATCGCGGAGGAAGTCTGCGCGTCGCAACGGCGACTCGATATGCTCAGCCGGATCGTGCTGGGGCTGCGCGCAATCTATGCGCAGGTTGAGGCGTATCACGCGGACATGGGTGACGTTGAGTTTTCGGCGAAACCGGGCCGTCCGACCGCGGCCGAACGGATCGGCGCGGACCTCGCGGCGATCGTCGAGGATGCGCCGGCGAACGATCCCGTTCGGGCGATGTACGACGAACTGAAGGCGACCCGGAACCGGCTGGTGCAGGAGCGGCCGAAACACCTGGTGCTTCAATCCACGCTCGAGGAAATCGCGGGCAAGCTCGAGACGTGGCGCGCGGAGGCGGGGCGATTGCGCGAGAGCATCCGCCGGGGCCAGAAGTCCCTGGCGCAGAGCGGGCGCATCAAGGACATGCTCGGCGGCGACAGCGCGGCGAAGTCGAGGGTGATCGCGTTTCACCGCATCGTCGATCGCGCGCGGGCGGAACCGCGCGAATCCCGGCTGCGCGCACGCGCGGAATCGACGTTCATCACGACGATGTCCCGCACGATCGAGAAACGCCTGGCCGAGGCGCGAAAATTGAAGGCCGAGACCGACGCGACGCGACGTGAATTCGAGGAGGCGCGCCGGAAGGTCTGGAACCTCTACCAGATGCGGATCGACGATGAGGACGGAATCGAGCGGGCGATTTCCGTCGAAGGCGCCTTCGAGGGACGGGTTCGGATGTACGTCGATCCACGGTTGAACCGCGATACGCGCGGCGGGTTGCCGGACGCTCACGCGTTCGTTCCGTCGCCGTCGCACAGCGGCCGCGTGCGCTACGTGTGCGCCGGGGGGCGCATCCGCGAAATGCCGCTGGCACCCCACGAACCTGAATCCGTGAAGGGCGCGCTCGCCGGCGTGTAAGCCTCGCGCGGCCCGGCAACGGCTGGAAATACGGAACTTTTGCGCGTAAAATCGTGTTTTCCCTCGGAGGATTGCCCGAGCGGGGCCGCGTGCCCCGAAGGGCTCGCCGCCGCTCCAGCGCACCGGAGGCGCCCGTGAAAAATCGGATACTCGTACTCTCGATCGCGGTCATTGGCGCGATCGCCGCCGCCAGTTACTTCCGGCCCGCCGAGGCCCACATCCGCATCACGACGGACATCACGTGGAGCGGCGAGATTCGCGGGATTTTCGAGAAACACTGCATGCCGTGCCACAACCCGAACGGCGCGGCCCCCGATTACGTCGATCTCACCTTTTACGGCACCGACACCCAGCCGGGCGCGCGCGCGTGGGCGGCGGCCATCGAAGACGAGATCATGATGGACCGCATGCCGCCGTGGAATCCCGATCCGAGGTTTGGCGAATTTCAGAATTCGCGGCGGCTGACGGCCGAAGAAAAGATCATGATCGTCAACTGGGTCGAGGGTGGCGGCCCGCAGGGACCGCTGCGCAACCTCGCGATGCCCGATCAGTTCCAGCGCATCGACTGGACGCTGGGCCGGCCCGATGTCGTCGTGTCGATGCCCAAGGGCCACATCGTTCCCGCGGAGAAACAATACGACCGGGCGGTGGTGCGCGTGCCGATCGAGATCGAGAAGGACACGTACATCACGGGATACGAATTTCTCGTGGAGAACCCGCGCAACGTCGCGCGCGTGACGGCGTTCATCCACGATCCCGAGGGGTTCGAGCCAAAGCCGATCGAACTCGAGATGCAGGTTCCGTATGACCCGCTCGCGATCGAAGAGGGGCCTGAGCCGACGCGCATGCGCCCGATGCCCGCGGGGCCGCACTACTTGGGCGAATGGGTGAAGGGAAACACGCCGGTGTTTTATCCCGACGCCGCCGGCCACGTGCTGCGTGCCGGATCCACGGTCGAGATGATCGTCGAATACGTCCGGCCCGACTTCGCGGATTGGTCGCAGGAGATCCGCGACAACACGCGCCTGGGGTTGTTCCTCGCCTCGCTCCCCGACGAAGTCGATCTCCTTGTTGAATCCAAGCAAATGGCGGCGGAGCCGTTCGTAATCGGCGCCGGGAAGAAAGACGAGAAGACGATCGAGTACACGTTCGACGAGAACGTCCACCTGATCGGCATCGCGCCGCGGCTCGGGCCGGTGGCGACGAAGTTCAAACTCGCGATCGAGTACCCCGACGGATTCGAGAAGACGCTCGTCTGGGTCCCGAAGTACCAGCAGAAATGGTCCGCGACTTACCGCTTCGGGTCGCCGGTCGTCGCGCCGGTGGGATCGACGCTGGTCCTGACGGCGACTTACGACAACACCGCGGCCAATCTGGGAAATCCGAACGATCCCCCGGTGAACATCGCTTCGGGACCGGGATACCTCGACGAGAAGCTGTCTGCGTATTTCGATTACCTGCTCGACGATCACCTGAAGCTCGACCCGGTCATCGTGGCCAAGGAGACACCGCAGAGCGGCGGCGGGATGCTCGGCGGGACCGCGCCCGATCTGGCGGACCCCAAGAACGGACCGCCGCTCACGGTGCAGCAGGTGAGCGACGACGTGACCGCGTCACTCGAACTGCCGGGCGAGCCCGAGCGCTTCCGCATCGCGAAGAACGGCTATCACCAGATCCAGGGCGTGATGCGCCGGCCGGGCGAATTCTCCCTCTACATTTTCGACGACCAATTGAATCCGATCGACCCGCGCAACTTCAGCGGTGAGCTGGTATTCGACGGCGGCGCGCGGACGGTGCCGCTGACGTACCCGGGCAACGGCGAGGACGGGCTGTCAGCGTGGATCGATCCGTCGTTGCCGCAGGAATTCGAAGCGCGCGTAGACCTTGCCGGGGCGATCGAATCCGTCCCGTTCAAGTTCGAGCGGCTTACGCCGGCCGATTCAGCCGCGGCGGCGGGAAGTTCCCAGCCATCGTTCGTGAACCCGCCGCACGGCGGCTGGCTCGATTCACTGGAGGACGCCGGCGTCCAGGTGGAGGCGACGCTGCACGAGCCGCGCGATCTGCGGCTGTACTTTTACGACGCCGAAATGAATCCGATCGATCCCAGAAACTTCCGCGGCAGCCTCGCGGTGGCGGCGAACGGCGCGGCGCAGTCACCCGTGGACCTGGGCCACCCCTCCGCACGCGCGGAGTACCTTGGTGCGGCCGTCCCGGACAAGCTCCCGCTGGAGGTCGTCGCAACGCTCTGGATCGGCGACAAGAAAGGCGAAGTCTCGTTCGAATTCGACGAATTGACCGAGGAGCCGTGGCTCGACGCGGCCGTCGAGCGCAAGCCGCTGTTCGTCGGGCCGCATGGCAGCCCGCAGATTTACCGGGCGGCGAACGGCTTCCACCTCGTCGAGGCGGCATTGCCGAGGCCCGGCGAGTTGCGCGTGTACGTGTATGACGGGTTCAAGAATCCCGTCGCGCCGGCGCTGTTCACGGGCGACGTGCAGATCGGGGACAAGACATTCCCACTGGGTCAGTTCGACGCGAAGGACGATTTCCGTTCGGTCTTTGCGGCACCGGAGCTGCCGCTGACGGCGAAGGCGACGCTATGGATCGCAGGGGAAAAACAGGAGTTTGCGTTTACGTTTGACGAGATCACGGTCGATCCCGTGTTGGCCGCGAACAACGCGATCGCGCACATGGACCATACGCCGTTGCACGGCGGCCAGTTCCACATGGCGGACAACATGTTTCACCACGTGGAAGGCACGTTGCCCCGGCCGGGCGAGTTTCGCGCGTACTTCTACGACGACTTCAAGCGCCCGATCGATCCGCGCAATTTCTCGGGGAACGTGTTCATCGAGCACTTGAACGAGGCGACGGGCGCGGTGACCGAGGACGAGTTCAAACTCGAACTCATGCGCCCCGGCGACGACTTCCTCACCGCGATGCTTCCGGGCACGCTGCCCATCACGTGCTACGCCAGAATCGATCTCGGCGGCGAACCCAAACGGTTTGACTTTCACTTCGAAGAGTTGACGGTTGACATGGGCGGGCCGATGCAGATGGCGTCCGCGGCGCCGATGGCGGGAATGCCGGCCGTCCCCGGCATGCACATGCATTACCGTCCGCCGTTCACGATGCCGACGACCGTAGAAGGCATTCTCGCGCTCATGGCAGAGCGGGAAGCGGAACTCTCCCGGCGGATTGCTTCGAATGACATCGTGACCCTGTACCAGCCGGCGCTCGACATCAAGGATCTCGTGGCGGCGCTGGCCGCGGGGAACTGGGGGCTCGACGTGCGCGCGTCGGGCAAACTCAAGATGCTGGTCGGGTCCGTGAACCTCGCCGTGGACAAGATGGACCGCGCGGGCGACACGGGCGACGTGCCGCGGGCGCAGTCGATTCTGAACGAATTGTCGGGATCGCTGGCCGAGGCGCGTAAGTTGTTCCCCGCCAAGCCCTAAGGGCTGCCCGAGCGACGGAACTGTGACACGGTGTCCCGTGTTCAATTCAAGGCGTTGCGGCGTGCCGGGCGGGCTTGGGCTCGGGGCCGCAAGACGCTATCGCTCTTAGTGTTAGGCGGATCCTTCGCAGTGGAATAGATGCGACACCGTGCCGTACCATGGCGGATTGGGCGGCAGCGTTTATCGGCGCGCCGTTGGTATTGGGCGGATTCAACCGCGAACGTGAATGGGAGGAATGTCATGAAGCGCGTGTACGTGGCGTTTTCGGCGGCGATCATCGCGAGTTTCGCCGCTGTGGCACTGGTGAATGCCCAGGCGGCGAAACCGGAAAAAGGCGTCCTGGTGGGGACCGTCGTGGAATTGGGTACCTACGCCATGCAGGGCGTCGGCGAAGAACACGTTGCAGCACACAAGGCGCGTATCGAAGAAGGGTTCCCCGTCGGCGTGGTGACCGACGAGGGCGACGTATGGGTCTGCGTGTTCCGCGACAACGCGCCGGCTTCGCATCTCGAGCCCGCCAACAAGCACATGGCCGAGTACGCGGGCAAGAAGTGCGCGATTCAGGGATTGAAGTACGCGGCGAAGGGCGTCAACGTCATTCGCGTCAGCGTGTTGAGCGAATACTAATCGAAACGACGGCGCGAGCCGCCGCGGATGGCGGCCGCGACAACCAACATGGAGGCGAGGGCATGCGGCTAGGAATGACGAAATGGGCCATGTGGGGAGGCGCGTTCGCGTTCGCGATCGGCGGCTTCGCGCAAGCGGAAGTCACCTTTACGAAGGACATCCTGCCGATCCTGCAGGAGAACTGCCAGACCTGTCACCGGCCGTCGGGCACGAACCTCTCGGGCATGATCGCGCCGATGTCGTTCATGACGTACGAGGAAGTGCGGCCGTGGTCGAAGGCGATCGTCAAGGCCGTCACGGAAAAGCAGATGCCCCCGTGGGACGCGGCGCCGCAATTTCACGGCGTGTTCCGCAATGAGCGCACGCTTTCGGACGACGAGATCGCGACGATCACGACGTGGGTCGAGCAGGGCGCGCGCCGCGGCAATCCGCAGGACGCGCCGGCGCCGATCGAGTTCCCCGAGACGGGCTGGAACTTCGGCACGCCGGACCTCGTGGTCGATTTCCCCGAGCCGTTCTTCGTGAAGGATGAAATCGAGGACCTGTACGAGAACATCACGACGAAACTCAGCGAGGAGCAGCTCCCGCAGGACCGGTGGATCCGCTCGATCGAGTTCAAGCCGGGCAGCGAAGTCGTGCACCACATCATCGGGCACGCGAC
>CAYPNI010000010.1:35806-56563 GCA_964411925.1 uncultured Nitrospirales bacterium | reverse complement strand
AGTACTTGTCGAATCCGCTGATCATGTAGAGCTGCTTGAACTGCTGCGGCGCCTGCGGCAGCGCGTAGAACTTGCCGGGATAGAGCCGGCTCGGCACCAGGTAGTCGCGCGCGCCCTCCGGCGACGAACTCGTCAGGATTGGCGTCTGCAATTCGTGGAAGCCGCGCTCGGTCAGGTGCGCGCGCATCAGCCGGATCACTTCCGACCGCATCAGGATGTTGCGCTGCATGCGTTCGCGGCGCAGATCGAGGAAGCGGTGCGCGAGGCGCAGGTCCTCGCCCGTTTCGAGTTCCTGGTTCACCGGGAACGGCAGCAGGTCGGCCGGGTTCTCCAGCGTGAACTCCGCGGCAACCACTTCGACTTCGCCCGTCGCCATCGCCGAGTTCACCGTTTCCGGCGTACGCTTGACGACCCCGCCGGTGACCGTGATGACGCTCTCCGAGCGCGCGCGCTCGGCCTCCGCAAAGAAAGGCGTGCCCGGGTTGCATACGATCTGCGTGAGGCCGTAGTGGTCGCGCAGATCGATGAAGATCACGCCGCCGTGGTCGCGTTTGCGGTGGACCCAGCCCGACAGCCGGACACTCTGCCCAGCCTCACTGGCGCGAAGTTCGCCGCAGGTATGAGTGCGATAGGGATGCATCGATAGGGACCGTCCGAGGAGTTTAGCCACGAATGAACACGAATGTGCACGAACTCCTGATACAACGGACAGGATGCGCACAACCGGGAACGCGGAATGGTAATGGTGAACGCGATCCAAGTCAAGAATTCACGGTACTTTCCCGCGGAATCGTGTTGAACGCTACAATGCGCGACCGAGGAGATGCCGATGCCGCAACCCGTCATTGATGCCTGGGCGCCGGTGGTGCCGTCGCGGGAAATCATGGAGCACATGGCGGTGCATTTCCCGCCGGACACACTAAGTTATTTCGAGATTTTCCAGAAGCAGAAGCTGTCCCGTGCCGATTTCGCGAAGTTCGCGCGCGGGATGATCATGGACGACGCGGCGATCCTCGCCAGCCTGGACGCCGCGGGCATTGCCAAGGCGCTCATCACCGGATTCGACGAGGCAAGCTCGGCCGAATCCACGTTCGTGTCGAACGAGTCGGTCGCAGCGATCGCCTCGCGCCATCCAAAGCGATTCATTCCGTTTTGCGGTGCGGACATCTTCCGCGGGATGGCGGCCGTGCGCGACGTGGAGCACTGGATCAGGCAGCGCGGATTTTGCGGCCTCTCGCTGCGCCCGTTCATGATCGGCCGGCCCGCGAGCGATCGCGCGTACTGGCCGTTCTACGCGAAATGCGTCGAGCTCGGCGTGCCGTGCAGCATGCACGCGTCAGCCAATTGGACGCGCAACCGCCCGAGCGACCTCGGACATCCGCGGCACTTCGACGAAGTCGCGTGCGCGTTCCCCGATCTGAAACTCATCCTGTCGCACGCGGGCTATCCCTGGGTGCTCGAGGCGTGCCTGGTCGCATGGAAGCACCCGAACGTCTACCTCGAACTCGCGGCACACCGGCCGAAGTATTTCACCGCGCCCGGCGCCGGCTGGGACGCGCTGCTGCGCTACGGCACGACGACGATTCAGGACAAAGTGCTCTACGGCACGGGCGCCTTTCTCATCGGCCGCGCACCCGCGGAACTCGTCGGCGAGTTCAACGAACTGCCGATAGACGAGAAGATCAAACGCAAGTGGCAATACGAAAACGCGGCGCGGCTGCTGGGAATTTAACGTCGAAGAGGCTAGAACACCAATCCTACCTTACCCCGACCCGTCGAACGGCGAAACTACCGCTTCCGCACCTTGATCATGATCGGCTTGTCGGGGCGCAGCGTAATCACTGGCGCCGTGCCGATTTTTTGGCCCGGAATGAGCTCGGGGCTCCATTGCTGGAGCAGCGTCGCGAGGACTAGCGTCATTTCGTGGCGCGCGAACAGCTCGCCGATGCAGCCGCGCTGGCCGCCGCCGAAGGGGAAGTAGCTGTAGCGTGGGCGCTTCGCCGCCTCTTCCGGCGCCCAGCGGTCCGGGTCGAATCGCATCGGATCGGGGAAATACTTCGGGTGGCGGTGCACGACATACTGGGACGTGAACACGTACTCGCCCTTGGGAATCATATAGTCGCCGCCGTGCCAGTCTTCGATGGGCGTGCGGTCAACCAGGTAGGACGGCGGATAGATGCGCATCCCTTCGTTGAGCACGCGGCGCAGGTACTCGAGTCTCGGAAAATCTTCCGCTGTCGGCAGCCGGCCGCCCAACACCGCGTCGAGTTCCGCCTGCAATCGCGCGAGCGGTTCCGGGTTTTGCGCGAGCAGGTACCACGTCCACATCAGGCCCAGCGCGGTCGTCTCGTGACCCGCGAGCATCAGCGTCATCACTTCGTCGCGCAGCTCGCGCGGCGTCATGCGGCTGCCGTCGCCTTCGGAGTCCTGCGCGCGCACGAGCATCGCCAGCAAATCGGCCCGATCGCCGGGGTCCCGGCGCGCGTCGTCCACCAATTCGAAAATAATCTCGTTGAGCTTTGCCCGCGCGCGGTAAAACCGGTAGTTGCCGAGCGTGGGCAGCATCATCGCGATCTTGCCGGAGGGTTTCGCCGTCTTGTTGATGATCGGGAACAAAACATCGAGCGACTGGTCCACGCGACGTTTCATGTCGGCCGCGACCTTGCCGAACAACGGGATTGCGTTGCCTTCAAACGCGACGCGTATCATCGCGTCGGCGATATCGAGTTCCTGGCCGTCATGCCAGGAGTTTGAAAGGTCCTGCGCAAGCCCCGTAAACGTCTGCGCATAGGACGCGACGCGCTTGTTGCTGAATGCCGGCTGGATCATGCGCCGCTGACGCGCGTGGAAGTCGCCGCGGCTCGCGAGCAGGCCGTTGCCGAGCACGGGCTTCACAAACTCGGTCGAATTGGTCTTCTGGAAGACCTTGTCGTTCGGCAGAATGTCCTTGATCAGTTCCGGATCGGAAACGAGATAGATCGGCGCGGGCCCGATGTGGAAATGGACGAAGTCGCCGTACTCCTGCCACAACGCGGTGAGAAACTCGGCTCGGTGGTTCATGAACCGCCCGATGTTTTTCCACGCGCCGCGCTTGCCCGGTCCCGGCGGGGCCAACGTGACGGCGACAGCCATGCGGCCGCTCCTCCCATCGCGGCGCGCCCACGCCGCAAACTCCGCAACTATAGCGGACGCGGGATGAAAGGGAAAGTGCTATCGACGCTAAAGACTAAGGGTGGCGCGAAAATCTTCGGGAATTTACGACGACGTTCTTGAGTTGGATCAGGTAAGCTGGGCTTTCTTTTGTTCGACGCGAGCGTAAGCACGTGCGTGATTCATGCGACCGCACGCGCCGATGGTTTTCACCAATACTGGGGAGGACACTCATGACTCGGGCTCGGATTGCAGTGGTCATCGTCCTGATTCTATTCGCGGCAGCTGAAGCTTCCGCGCAGAACCGCGGCTTCTTTCGCGTAAGGGGAGGTCAATCGGCCGAGCTCACCGATGCGCGGATTTCGAACGGCCTGAGAGAAGCGTTGACGGTCGGCATCGATCGAACGGTAACGCTCGTCAGCAAACAGGACGGATACCTGAAAAACGAGAACATTACGATCAAACCGCCCAAGGCCGTTCAGAAGTTCGATAGGGCATTGCGCGCGGCGGGTTATGGGCCGCAGCTCGATGAATTCGTTCTGAGCATGAATCGAGCGGCGGAGAAGGCCGCGCCGCTCGCCCAGGACATTTTCGTCAAAGCGATCTCGGAGATGACGATTGACGATGCGCGCGCGATCCTGAAAGGGTCGAACACCGCGGCGACTGATTACTTGCGCGAACACACGCGCGACGATCTGGCCGAGGCATTCTTGCCTCATGTGAAGGCGTCGATGGCGGACTACGATGTCATGGACAAATACCATGCGGTGACCGAACAGGCGTCGCAGTTACCGTTTGCCCGAGGTCTTGGCAAGGATTCAGTCGAGAATTACACCGTCGGCAAGGCGCTCGACGGCCTGTTTTTCGTGCTGGGGCAGCAAGAAGAAGAAATCCGGAAGAACCCCGCCATGCGCACGACGGAGCTACTCAGGGCGGTTTTCGAATAACCAATCGCTACGTCGCGACGTCGTCCTGATACTTGCGGTACAGGCCGCGGAACTGGTGGTACGTGAGTTGGAGCACTTCGGCTGCCTTGCGCTGGTTGTACTTGGATTCGTCGAGCGCGCGGCGCAGCAGCGTCAACTCGATCTCGCGAACGCAGTCGTGAAACGGCCGGGAGAGGTCGAAGATGGGGCTGGCCGGCAATGGGTTCGCCGGCTTCGCCGCTGACTTCACGCCGTCGCCTGCTTCGCGCGGTTCGGCGGAAGCGGTCGCGCCCGCGGGAAGGTATCCCTCGAACTGGGCGAAGGGATCGAAGATCAGATCGTCGAGTCCGATCTGCATGTCGTTAGAGCGGTAGACCGCGCGTTCAATCACATTCTTGAGTTCGCGCACGTTCCCGGGCCATCCAAACGCCAGCAGGCGTTTCATCGCGTCGTCGGTGATCTCCGGCACGCCCGCCCAGTCCAGTTCGAAGGCCATGCGAGCCGCGAAGTGGTTCGCGAGCAACGGGATGTCTTCCGGCCGATCGCGCAGCGGCGGCAACACGAGCACTTCGAATGAAAGCCGATCGAGCAAATCCGTCATGAACTCGCCGCGGTGCGCCATGTCGCGCAAGTCGGCGTTCGTCGCGCCGACGATGCGCGCGTTCACCGAGATTGGCTGCGAACTTCCGACGCGCTCGAACGTGCCGTACTCGACCACGCGCAGGATCTTTTCCTGCACCTGCATCGGTATGTTGCCGATTTCATCCAGAAACAGCGTGCCGCCATGTGCGGCTTCGAAGCGTCCGCGACGCCGGCCCGTCGCGCCGGTGAATGCACCCGCCTCATGGCCGAAGAGTTCCGCTTCGATCAACGTCGGCACGAGCGCCGAACAATTGAGGGCGACAAACGGACCTTCCCAGCGTTTGGAGAGATAGTGCACGCGGCTCGCAGCCAGTTCCTTGCCGGTGCCGCGTTCGCCGATGAGCAGCACGGGCCGGTCCACCTGGGCGACGCGCGACAGACGCTCCTGGAAATCGAGGAACGCGTCCGATTGGCCGAGGGCCTCCGTCGTCTCGAATCGGGCGCGTACGTCCTGCCCAGCGTTTGTGTTCTGAGGCGGCATGGCGATTTTTACCCATCCTTAGCCGAAAGCACTATAAACTGTTAGACCACGCCAGAAAAGCCTGGGTTTGTAGGCCTCCTATTGCCTCGTAAGTGGCTTTGTTTCAGTTAGTTACGACGCGCATCGGTTTTGGCACTTCGGTTGCGCTCCCGCGGACGTAAGTTGCCAAGGGAGGATTCGAGGCCATGGGCGCACACGCGTTGGCGATGCCGAGACACGAAGAGCGGCGGGCGCGCCGCGTGACGCTTCACGGCGAATTCGAATACGACTACGACGGTAACGAGCGAGGCCACGCGACGTGGCGCAGCATCAGCCTGGACGGCGCGTGCATCGAGGCGGGCCGGTATTTTCGTCCCGGGCGATTGCTGCGGATCGATTACCTCGGACTCGAGATGACGATGCGCGTGGTGTGGTGCCGGCCGGTGAACGGCGGCGCGAATTTCGTATCGGGAGTGCAAGTACTCAACGGCGGGCCCGAGCTCGCGTTGATGACGTTGATGGCGGTCGTGCAACGCCTGGTGGCGCCGGCGCGGCCAGTGAACGCTGCGACGGCGAGTTAACGAGGCGGATACGAACGGATTGGTTCCGTTTGGAGGTTAGGCAATGGGAATCTTTACACGAGTGCGGGACATCATCAGCTCCAACCTGAATACGATGTTGGAGAAGGCCGAAGATCCTGAAAAGCTGATCAAGCTGATGATCCGCGAAATGGAAGACACGCTGATCGAGGTGAAAGCCTCGTGCGCGGGGGCGATGGCGACGAAGAAAAAGATCCAGCGCGAGCTGGAGGAAGTCGCCGATCGCGGCGATTCGTGGGGCGAGAAGGCGCAGCTCGCGGTCGACAAGGGCCGCGATGACCTGGCGCGCGAGGCGCTCATCGAGCGCAAGCGCTACCAGGAGCGTAGCGACGCGCTGCAAAAGGAGCGCGATCAGTGCGACCACCTCGTCGCGCAGTACCAGGATGACATCAAGCAGCTCGAGGACAAACTCGCCTCGGCCCGCGAGAAGCAGCGCATGCTGGTGCAGCGGCACGTTCGCGCGCAGCGCAAAATGGCGACCGAGCGCGACATCCGCCGCATGGACACGTCCGACGCGATGGCGCGGTTCGACAACTTTGAAGAGCGCATCGAGCGGATCGAGTCCGAGTCCGAGCTCGTGAACTTCGGCCGCAAACCGACGCTCGAAGACGAATTCCGCAAGCTCGAGGGTGACGAAGGCATCGACAAGGAACTCGAGGAACTCAAGAAGAAGCGCCACGCGAGCAATTGAATGCGGTTCGGCGTAGTGTGGTAGAGGCAGAACGCAACTGACGCAACGCGGCACTCGGGAGGCGGTGATGGACGGCGGGCAAGTAACAGGATTTCTGATCGTCGCGACGATATGCGCGACGATCGTCGTCTTGCGAATCATGCGCTACAAGTTCCGCCACCGCGACACCACCGAAAGCCCGGACGTGGGCGTGATGCAGGAAATCAACCGCGGCTTGCAGCGCATGGAGACGCGAATCGAGGCGCTGGAGACGTTGTTGTTCGATCAGAAGCGCTCCAAGTCGAAATCGGAACTTGAATAGGCACGGACGATGGAACCCCAGCTTCACGTTTATACCGATATCCCCTGGGCGGACATGGTGAACCAGGTGCCGCTCATCCCGCTGGTGGCGATTTCGCTGGCGTTCGTGTTGCTGTTTTTCACGGCGATGGGCGGTATCGCCGTCGCGTTCGTCAAGGCCGTGCGCGGCGGAGGCAGCACCCGCAAACTGCGCGCGATGGAAGCGGAGGAAATCAAGGCGTTCCAGAACCTTCAGCGCGGGTTTTCGCGCATGCAGGAACGCCTGGAGTCATTGGAGACGCTGTACATGGGCCGGTCGCAGGGCGAGCTCGCCGACCGGGAACGGGACTAGAGGGCGCCGCGGAAGCGGCCCGGGAGACGGTTGATGAGCGGTGACGAGACGGCACTGGTGGTGCTGGTAAGCGGCTTCGTCGCGGTCATGATCCTGGCGACGATCGGATTCACCATCATCATGATCGTCCGCACGGCCAAGGGCGGTTCGATCCGCAAGCGCGAGCGTCACGACGCCGACGAGACACGCATCATCCAGGAAATTCACCACGGACTGACCAAGATGGACAAGCGAATCGAAGCGCTGGAAACATTGGTACTGGATCACGATCGGTCAAAGGAAGAAAAGTTCGACCGGGATCTGCGGACGGAATAATCGGAAGGGCCGGGCATGAGCGACAAATGGGAACGCAGAGCGGAACGATACGAGCGGCAGGCCGATCGCTGGGCGCGCAAAGCGGACCGCGCGGCCGATCGTGCCGCGCGAAAGGCTGAGCGCTACGAGCGTCGCAGCAGCCAGAGAGAGGAGCGGGCGATGAGACATAGCCGGGGCGATCGTGGAACCACGCTGTACCGTTCGCGCGACGGAATGATCTGCGGCGTGTGCCGGGGCCTCGCCGAATACTACTCGTTCGACATTTTCTGGACGCGCGTGCTCACCGTGATCGCGGCTTCCTTCGTGGGTGTGTGGCCGGCAGTGTTCCTGTACGTGGTTGCCGCGATGGTGATGAAGCCCGAGCCGGTGTTGCCGCTCGAGACCGAAGAGGACGAAGAGTTTTACCACAGCTATTCAGGTTCGCGGACGATGGCGCTCAACCGCCTCAAGCGGACCTATGACAACCTGGACCGGCGGATTCAGCGCATCGAATCCACGGTGACCGCGCGCGATTTCGACTGGGACGAACGCCTGAACCGGTAGACCGCGCCGCCGACATTTTTCAACGGCTCGAAACGATGGACGCACGAAGTGTGTCCGGACGAGGGCAAACGCGATGGACAGTGAACGGGTGATCACGGCAAATCGCAGGCGCGCGCGGCGGCTCGGCCTCGCGCTGACCGCGGCGGTCGCGGGCGTTGGACTTGCGGCGGTCGCAGTCACCGCGGCGCCGCTCGGCGGGACTTCATCGCGCAGCCGCGGCGTCGAAGAGTTTTCGATTCCGATGCCGCCGTCCGGCGTGCTGCGCATCCTGAACGCCGGAGGCCGCGTGATCGTGAGCGCGTGGGACCGCGACGAAGTGCTGCTGACCGTGACCAAGGAAGTCGTCGCGCGCGGGAGCTCGCTCGCGTTTCTCGGATTCGGCGGCGCGGCGATTGACGACGCGACCCAGGCAGCGCTCGACGCGCTGACGCCCGCTTTGGAAGCGCGCGACGGCGGGATTGACGTGTCCACATTGCAACGCGGACCGTCGGACGACGTGCTGGTCAATTACAACTACGAAGTGCGCATGCCGCGTGGAAGTACGCTGGCCGTCAGCAACGGCAGCGGCCCGGTGAACGTGTCCGGCGTCGAAGGCGGTGTCAACGTCACCACCGGCAACGGAGACGTCACGTTCGACTCCGTCGCTGGAGATGTCTCCGCGCGCGCCGAGAACGGCGCGATGAGTTTCAGCCACGTCGCGGGCCCGCTGGACGCACACACGGCCAACGGTGCGATTCTGGTGGACAACCGCATGCTCGCGACGCTTCACCCGGTGACGTGCCGCTCGGACAACGGCCCGATTCGCCTGCGCGCGCCCCAGGCTGGCGCGTACGTCGTGAACGCAACGACGCTGAACGGCCGTGTGGACGCGGCGGGCGCGGAGGGCGCGGCCGCCAAGGCGACGCTGCACACGCTGAACGGATCCATCACGGTGGACGGGATCTGACATGATGGCCGGCACGATGGACACGCCCCGAAAGAAACGCAGCGGGAGGCTGCTGCGCTACATCGTCTTCGCGCCGTTCCGGATGGGCTGGTGGATGGCGTCGCGCGTCGAGCGCTCGACCGGCATCCTGTTCACGCTCATCTTCGGCGCGGTGCTGCTCGCCGCCGGAATCTTTCTCAGTTCGACGCTGCTCGGCCTGATTCCCGGCATTCCGATGATCGTCGCGGGAGGGTTCCTCGTGCTGCGCGCCTTGTACTGACTCGATTTGCCACTCCGGTCGCGTGACATGCCCCGCGCGGCCTCCCGGGCAGGCGTTCATCCGCACGCCTGCCCATTTTTTTCCTGGAAGCAGAGCGGGAGGGCGAGCGTACTCGCGACCCGACACATACCGCAAAACCGCGGCTCGCGAGTACGCTCGCCCTCCCGGAACGTCAATACGACTTCGGCAATCCGAGCACGTGTTCGCCCAGATAGTTGAGCGCCATCTCCTGCGAGACGGGCGCGATCTTGTAGAGACGCACCTCCCGCCAGAGGCGTTCGATGTGGTATTCCTTTGCGTAGCCCATGCCGCCGTGGGCCTGGAGCGAGGCGTCGCAGGCCTCGAACCCGGCGTCGGCCGCGCGCAGTTTGGCGATGTTCGATTCCGCGCCGCATTGTTTGCCCGCGTCGTAGAGCTGCGCGCCGTGCATCACCATCAACCAGGCGGTTTCGAGCTTGCTGTAGGCGTCCGCGAGCGGGAACTGGATTCCCTGGTTCGCGCCGATCGGCCGGCCGAATACGACGCGCTCGTTGGCGTATTTCACGCCGAGGCGCAGCGCCGCGCGGCCGATACCCACGGCCTCCGCGGCGACCATGAGCCGCTCGGGATTGAGCCCCGAAATCAGGTGGTAAAACCCCTGGCCCTCCTCGCCGACGAGGTCGCTCGCGGGTACGCGCACGTTGTCGAGGAACAACTCGTTCGAGTCCACCGCCGCGCGCGCGAGCTTGTCGATCGGGCGGATGGTGACTCCGGGCGACTTGAGATCGAGCAGGAACAGCGACATGCCCAGCGTCTTCTTCGGCGAGGCTTCGAGCGGCGTCGTCCGTGCGAGCAGCAGCGTCCGCTGCGAACGTTGTAACATGCTCGACCAGATTTTCTTGCCGGTGATCACATATTCGTCGCCGTCGCGTACGGCGCGTGTGCTGATGCGCGTCGTGTCCGTGCCCGCGTCCGGTTCGGTGACGCTAAAGCCCATCGTGATCTCGCCCGACGCGATGCCCGGCAGCAGCCACTGTTTCTGTTCGTCGCTGCCGTACTTGATGACCGGCATCGGCGGGAACATCGAGAAGTGAATCGGGGAGGCGCCCGTCGTTCCCGCACCGGACGCGCAGATTTCGTGCAGTACGAGGCACGCCTCGGTGATGCCGAGCCCCGCGCCGCCGTATGCCTCCGGGACGACGACGCCGAGCCAGCCGGCTTCCGCCATCGCGGTAACGAAATCGGCCGGATACGTCGCGGTCTTGTCGCGTTCGCGCCAGTAGTCCAGATCGAACCGGTTCGCAAGGTTGCGCACCTGGGTGCGGATCATTTCGTGGTCTTCGGTCAGTACATAGGACATGGATAGAAAATATCACAGACGCCGCGGAAGACGAGCAGGACACGGGAACGTGTCATCCTTCGCTTCGCACGGGGTGATGGAACAACCCGAAGTGGCGAGCGCGCCGCTTGTGCTTTCCTCGCCATTGCGCGGAGCGGGATTTGGGATGTCTCTCGCGGGCTGAGTGCTGCCCCGGAATTACTTCGCAACTGACCGGGTGTTGTAGAGTAGTGCGGCCCGGGGGGGCGAACGAGGGGAACGCGCATGGCGACGACCGTAAGCCAGTCATCTGCAGCCATCGAGGAAGTCGAGTGCTTCATGTCGGGACTGCGCAAGCGCAACCCCGGCGAGACCGAGTTCCATCAGGCCGTCGAGGAAGTCACGCGCACGCTGATGCCGTTCATCCTCGAGCACCCGAAATACCGCGATGCACAGATTCTCGAACGGCTGACGGAACCGGACCGCGTGGTCATTTTTCGCGTGAGCTGGCAGGACGACCAGGGGAACTTCCGGGTCAATCGCGGCTACCGCGTGCAGAACAACAACGCCATCGGGCCGTACAAGGGCGGGTTGCGGTTCCACCCGTCGGTGAACCTGAGCATTCTCAAGTTCCTCGCGTTCGAACAAACGTTTAAGAACGCGCTCACCACGTTACCGATGGGCGGGGGCAAGGGCGGCGCGAATTTCAATCCCAAGGGCAAGTCCGACGCCGAAGTCATGCGCTTCTGCCAGTCGTTCATGACCGAGCTCGTGCGTTACATCGGCAAGGACCTCGACGTGCCCGCGGGCGACATCGGCGTCGGCGAGCGCGAGATCGGGTTTCTGTTTGGTTACTACCTGCGCATCGCGCGCGAGTTTACCGGTGCGATGACGGGCAAGGGCCTCGCGTTTGGCGGCAGCCAGATCCGCAAGGAAGCGACCGGATTCGGCTGCACGTATTTCGTCGAGGAGATGCTTAACCGCATCGGCGACACTATCCGCGGCAAGACGTGTTCCGTGTCCGGTTCGGGCAACGTCGCCCAGCACACGATCGAGAAGGTGACGCAACTGGGTGGCACGGTCGTGACGGCGTCGGATTCGGACGGCTACATTTACGACAAAAACGGGATAACCGACGACAAACTGCGTTTTTTGATGAAGCTCAAGAACGTGGATCGCGGGCGGATTCGCGAGTACGCGGACAAGTACCGCTGCGAATACCACGAGGGCGAGCGGCCGTGGCGCGTGCCGGTGCAAGTCGCGTTTCCCTGCGCGACCCAGAACGAAGTGCTCGAAGACGACGCGCGCACGCTCATCAAGAACGGGCTGATCTGCATCGGCGAAGGCGCGAACATGCCGTCCGAAGTGCCCGCGATCGACGCGTTCCTCGATGCGAAGGTCCTGTATGCGCCCAGCAAGGCGGCGAACGCGGGCGGCGTCGCGGTTTCCGGCCTCGAACAGACGCAGAACGCGCAGCGATTCAGCTGGACCCGGGGCGAAGTCGATACGAAACTGCAATCCATTATGCGCGACATCCACGCGCAGTGCGTCAAATACGGCGAAGACGGCGACAACTGGGTGAACTATCTCCAGGGGGCCAACGTCGCCGGATTCGTCCGCGTGGCTGATGCGATGCTGGCTTACGGTGTGGTCTGAACAATTTCTAGTTCTTCGAGTATTCGGAGTGAGATTCAGGAGGCGCCAGCGGCCTTCTTGGCCGGTGCGCGTCGTGTCGCAA
Organism: uncultured Nitrospirales bacterium; assembly: GCA_964411925.1. Lineage (GTDB taxonomy): Bacteria > Hydrogenedentota > Hydrogenedentia > Hydrogenedentales > VFKU01. Next base: position 44,366 of record CAYPNI010000010.1, on the reverse strand, counting down.
GAATTTGCGAGATCACGCCCACGATCGTAAGTCCGAGCCACGCGCCGAACATGAGGAGGCGTTTCTCATCGGAGCGCAGCGTCTCGCGGATGATTTCGAGGTCTTCGCCGCCCTGAATGAAGAAGGTGCCGGCGCAGACGAGCATCCACGCGCCGAGCACGGACGTGGCGAAAAGCATCACGGGTTTCTCGAGGATCAGCGCGACCAGCCCGCCGACGGCGCCGAGCCCCATCACCGCGAGCGGCACCCACGCGTCGCCGGTGTTGTGCAAGACGTTGTTCGCGATGAGTCCCGCGCCAAGCGTTCCCACCAAAAAAACCCCGGTGCGATACAGGAAGAAAAGCGCGAATGCTCCGCAGACACCGCCGATGACGAACGCGATGAGCGTCGCGATTTCGTGGCCTTTGGACAGCCAAATCGCGAGCGCGCCGGCCACGCCGCCTGCCAGCAGAAACCCCGTCAGGCCGATGACGAACCGCATCGTGCGATAGCCGAGGAAGCAGTACAACGTGCCGACGGCGACCGCCCCGGCCATGAGCGCGTTGAGTTGCGCCAGCGAGACGTTGTCGAGATTGAAATCGAACTCCGGCATCGCCGGTTCCCCCCGGACACGATTCTCGCGGGTGTTCGCCATGGAATCAAGGCGTCCGCGAAAACCCGCGCGGCAGTTTGAAGTCCCGGCGCTGCGGATGCCATACTCTGGAGCGTCTCCCGGGGCCGGCAGCGGGCCGGATTTCGCCGGGATCTCACGCTGATCTTTGCCGATTCGGCCCCGCGCACGTGCTGGCGTTTCGCGCCGACGCCGGATTCGGCCCAAGCCTCGTTAAAGCGGCCCATGGAACAGAACACCACCCAACCGAGCGACCGCGTCTGGCTTCGCCGCTACACGAAACTCGTGGCGGGCGCGACGCTGTGCCTCATCTTTCTGGGGGGCCAGGTAAAAAGCCATGAAGCGGGCCTCGCCGTGCCGGATTGGCCGGAGACCTACGGCTACAACATGTTTCTCTATCCCGTCGAGTTCTGGGTGGGCAATATTTTTCACGAGCATTTTCATCGCCTCTTCGCCGCCTCCGTTGGAATGCTGTGCATTGTTCTCGCCGGGTGGATCGCGAAGGTGGAACGTCGGCCCTGGGCGCGCTGGCTCGGCGTGGCGGCGCTGGGCATGGTGATTGTGCAGGGGCTTTTCGGCGGGCTCACGGTGCGCTTGCTGTTGCCCGCCTGGGTCTCTACGACGCACGCGCTCCTCGCGCAGACGTTTTTCCTGCTGACCTTGTTCATCGCGTATCTCTACACGCGTGAACGCGACCTCCGCGTTTCCGCCGAGGCGGGCGATGCGGGATCGTGGGCCTCGGCCCGGCCCGCGCTCATCGTGATGGCGCTGGTATACGTGCAGTTGCTCGCCGGCGCGTTGATGCGCCATACCGAGTCCGCGCTGGCGATTCCGGATTTCCCGACGATGGCCGGTGGCTGGCTCCCTTGGTTCGATCAGGCGTCGCTCGCGTGGGTGAACGCGTGGCGCGCCGATTATACTTTCGAAACCGGCCAGGCGCTGGGCGACGTCACGCTGGGTCAACTCTGGGTCCACTTCGCTCACCGCGCCGGCGCGACGCTGGTGCTGGCCGCGACGGTGTACTCGATGGTCGCGGCTTATCGCGCGCGGACCGCGCGACCGCAACTCTGGACATCCGCGCTGGTATTGGGCGCTCTGGTGGCGGGCCAAATCGCGCTGGGCGTCACGACTGTGCTCACGCAGCGGATCCCCGTCATCGCGAGCCTTCACGTGGTGATCGGCGCGGCGACGCTCGGCTGGGCCGGGCTGCTCGCGCTGCGCGCGATGCCACTCCATCTGAACGAGCGCGCGCCCGACACCGCAGCCGATATCGCGGGAATCGCCGCACGGGAAATCCGCGCATGACGCAAAAACTCCGCGCGTACCTAACGTTGACCAAGCCCCGCATCGTGATCATGGTCGGCGTCACCGCTGCGCTGGGGTATTACCTCGGCGTGATCGATTCCGGCGCGTTTCCGGGCTGGACAAAGTTCATCCTGGCCCTTGCGGGGATCGCGCTCGCCGGCGGCGGCGCGTCCGCGCTGAACCAATTCCTGGAACGCGACGTAGACGCGCGCATGGAGCGCACGCGGCTGCGCCCGCTGCCGTCCGGCGTGCTGTCGGCGCCGGCCGCGCTCTACTTCGGCGTGGGGCTCGTGTTGGCCGGCTGCTTCGTACTCGTGTTCGCGGCGAATCTGCTGGCGGCGTTCCTGACGCTCCAGAGCGCGTTCCTCTACGTGCTGGTGTATACGCCGATGAAGCGTTTGACGTGGTGGAACACGTCTGTGGGCGCCGTGCCGGGCGCGATGCCGCCATTGATGGGCTGGGCCGCGGCGACCGGCTCGCTCGACTTCGGCGCCTGGATCCTGTTCGCGGTGCTCTACCTATGGCAGCACCCGCATTTCTTCGCGATCGCCTGGATGTACCGCGAAGACTACGCGCGCGGCGGACTCAAAATGCTGCCCGTCGTTCAGCCGGACGGCCGCAACATGTTCGCGCAGGTGATCCTGTTCTCCGTCGTGTTGATTCCGGTTTCGCTTGCGCCGTTCCTCTCGGCGATGACCGGCTGGACCTATTTCGCCGGGGCGTTCGTGCTGGGATTGTTTATGTTGGCCGCCGGGATCGCGTTCGCGGCCACGCGCTCACACGACGCCGCGCGCAGGTTACTGCGTGTGTCACTGGTGTACCTGCCAGGATTGCTTCTGTTCGTACTGCTGGACGCGGCTGTTGCGCCGTAAGAATCTGAAATGACTCTGCTTCCGAAATCGACGTTCGTCCGGCGCTATCTCGTGGTAATGACCGTGCTGACCATCGCCGCGGTGATGACGAGCCTCGCACTCCGGTCGGGAGCGCGCGCGCGGTCGGATTCCGGCGGAGAAGCGCCGGCGACGCTCGGACAAATCACCGGCTTCGACCTGACGGATCAGACGGGCGCCGCGTTCGGCTCGGCCGACCTCGCCGGGAGTTTTTACGTCGCCGACTTCATCTTTACGTCATGCGCGGGCGTGTGCCCCACGATGACGTCCGCCATGGCCGGACTCTATCGCGAGTATCAAGGCGACAACCGGATCCGGTTCGTGTCGATCACGGTGGACCCGGCCACGGACACCCCTGAGCACCTGGCGGAATACGCTGAAAAGTTCGGCGCCGATCCTGCCCAGTGGAAGTTCCTCACGGGCGACCTCATGCACATCGAGTCCGTCGCCCGTGAACAGTTCCTGCTCGGATCGGGAGGGGAACCGGTCAACCACAGCCCGCGGTTTGTTCTCGTGGATGAATCCGGGGCGATTCGGGGGTTCTACGACGGGACGGATCCGGAATCCGTGGCAATGCTACGGGGCGATTTGGCCCGATTCCTGGGGCATCCGGCGTCACAACGCTAACGAAATCAGCCACTTATGGTATAGAATGGCCGGTCGGCCCGGCTGCCGTTTCAGCTGACGGCGGGTGAGATTGTCGTGCGTTCGCCGGTTCGATTGGGAGTTTTTCGTGCAGCGGCGCGGCCATAAGTCCCGGCCGGGTGTTCAAGGCGGCATGTTGATGAACGTTCGACTCGTTTCTGTAACCCTGATGGTCGTCGCGCTCGCGGCGGGCCGCATTAGCGCCGCCGACGGACCTCCTCAGTTCCACCGTCCCCCGACGAAAGTCATCGCAGCGAAGGGCGAGGCCGGCGTTCTCGCGCCCCAGGGCGAATTCCCCGGCACGGTTTTCTTCAAGGAAGTCTCCGACGTCGCGACCGAGGTGCGGGGCAAGGTCCTCGAAGTCCACTTCGAGGAAGGCCAGCGCGTCGCCAAGGGCCAGCTTTTGGTGACGCTCGATGACGAGCTGCTGCGCAAAGACCTCGGTGCGACACGCGCCCGGCTCGATCGCGATCGTACGTATCTCGAGGACGCGCAGGTCCGGCTTACCCGCGCGCAGGAACTGGTCGGCCGCGGGCTCACCCCGGCCGAGGAACTCGACTCGACCCGATTCAACGTCCAGGCGCTTCAATTCTCGGTCGCGGAAGCGACAGCGACGCTGGCGCGGCTCGAAACGATTCAGCGGAAGAGCGCGATCGTGGCGCCCTTCGACGGGATCGTCATCGACCGTGTGACCGACGTGGGAGAGTGGAAGAGCGAGGGCAGCGTAATTGCCGTCGTCGCGCGCGAGAACCAGTACGAAGTCACGATCGATTTACCCGAGGCGAGCGTCCCCTTTGCGCACGTGGGCCAGCAAGTGGAACTCCAGATCGCCCGGCAGCGCGTAACGGGCACCATCGCCGCCGTGATTCCCCGGGGCGACGTGGCCACGCGCACGTTTCCGGTCAAGCTGCACGTCGAATCGGGCGCGCCGCTGTTTGAAGGCATGACCGCGCGCGCACGCATGCTGATCGGCGCCTCGGTGGAATGCCTGCTGCTGCCGCGCGATGCCATCCTGAACCAGCTCGGCGCGAATTTCGTCTTCACCGTCCAGGACGGCGTCGCGCACAAACACCCCGTCGAGATCATCGGGTATGACGGTATGACCGCCGGCGTTGGCGCGCCGGATCTCGGGCCCGGCCAGCTCTTCATCGTCAAGGGCCACGAGCGGCTCATCGAAGGCGATGCGGTCGAGATTGTCCCGTCCATCGACCCCGCCGCGCCCGCCGCGACGTCCAACGCTCGTTAGGCGGCCGGCCGATGAACCTCGTCCAGTTCGCGATCAAGAAGCCCGTGGTCGTCCTGGTCGGCGTCATCCTCGTGCTCATGTTCGGCATCCTGGCGCTCTACCAGCTTCCGTATCAGCTCGCCCCGCGCATCGAACGTCCCGTTGTCACGGTTCGCACATTCTGGGCCGGCGCGAGCCCCTACGAGGTCGAGCGCGACATCGTCGAGGTGCAGGAGAAGGCGCTCAAGGGCCTGCCGAATCTCCTGCACATGGAGAGCGAGTCGCGCGACAACATGGCGCAGGTGATTCTCACGTTCGACCTCAGCGTCGATATGACCGAGGCGTTGCTGCGCGTCTCCAACAAGCTTGACGAAGTCCCCACGTATCCCGAAAACGTGGACAAGCCCGTCCTGACCGCGAGCGGCGCGGAGACGGACCCCATCGTGATGACGGCGCTGCAAGCGCTGCCGGGCAACGACATCGATGTGTACACGTCACTGAGTTTCTTCGAGGAAAACGTCCAGCAGTTCCTCGAACGCGTTCCCGGAGTCGCCGAAGTCCAGATTCGCGGCGGCGTCCGCCGCGAGATGCAGGTAATCCTCAAGAGCGACCGGCTTGCCGCGTACGGACTGTCAATTGACCAGGTCATTTCCGCGCTGCGCGGGAACAACGTCAATGTGTCGGCGGGAAACCTGGCCGTCGGCCGGCGCGATTTTCGCGTTCGTGCGGTCTCCGAGTTTCGTTCTGAGCAGGACATCGCCAACGTCGTCGTCATTTCCGACGGCCGGCGTGTGGTCAAGGTCGGCGACCTCGCGGACGTTCGCCCCGGCTACGAAAAGCGGATGGGCGGCGGGTATCAGGACGGAAAGCCCGGCATCGTGATCCCGATCGTGTCCGAACCCGAAGCGAACACGCTCGAAGTGACGGACGCGATCGAAGAGGTCGTCAACGAGCTCAACGCGGGGCTGCTCAAGCACAACGGGCTCGAACTGATCTGGCTCGACGACCAGCGCGGCTACATCGAGGGCGCGATCCATCATTTGCGCGAAGACATTCTGCTCGGATGCATCTTTACCGTGCTCGTCCTGTGGATATTCCTGCGCAGCATTGCCTCGACGTTTGTCGTGAGCGTGGCGATTCCCATCTCGCTGATCGGCACGTTTATCGTCATGCGTGCGCTCGGCACGACGCTCAATCTCGTGAGCCTGGCCGGGCTCGCGTTTGCCACCGGCCGGCTCGTGGACGATGCGATCGTCGTCCTCGAGAACATCGATCGGCACCGCCACATGGGCAAGGGACCGTTCGAAGCCGCCTATGACGGCGCGCGCGAAGTATGGGGCGCCGTCTTCGCCTCCACGCTGACCACCGTCGCGGTTTTCCTGCCGGTCGTTTTCCTGCAGATCGAAGTCGGCATGATGTTCCGCGACATCGCGATCGCCGTGACGACGGCGGTACTCATCAGCCTGACCGTATCCATCACCGTGGTACCGATGCTTTCGTACCAGTTGTTCTCACTGCGGTTCGTGCACTGGCTCGAGCACCGCAATATCGGACGGGTCGGCCGGACGAAGAAGCTCGGCGCGTTGATTGTGTCAGCGTACATGGCGCTCGTGCGCGGTGCGACGCGAACGGTGCCCGCGCGCCTGGCGACCGTGGCGATCCTCGTATCCGCGTCGGTGGCCACCGTCTATTTTCTGTTCCCGCCGCTCGAGTATCTGCCCGAAGGCAATCGCGACTCCGTCGGTACGATGCTGATGGCGCCGCCGGGCCTGAGCTACGACGAGCGCATGGCGATTGGGCGATACGCGTACGACTACCTGGAGCCGTATCGCACCGCCGGATACGTCGACGACGCGGGCAACGTATCGCCCGGAATCCGCCGCATGTACTACGTTTCCTACAGCAACTTCATGCGGCTCGGGCTGATCAGCGCGGACAAGGATCGCGCCCGCGACCTCATCCCCATCTCGCGCCGGATGGTGGACACGATCCCGGGCGTGCGCGGCGTGACCAACCAGTCGAGCATTTTCGGGCGCAATGTCGGCCAGGGCCGGAGCGTCTCGGTCGATTTGAGCGGATACGACATCCAGGAACTCGCGGACGTCGCACGCACGATGATGGGCCGCCTGGCGCAGGCGCTGCCCGAGGCGCAGGTTCGACCGCGCCCCGAGCTCGATTTGATGTATCCGGAGACCCGGTTCGTTCCCGACGACGAACGCCTCGGCGCCGTGGGGATGACGGCGCAACAGTTCGGCATCGCGCTGGACGTGTTGATGGACGGCCGCGACATCGGCGATTTCAAGCAGGAAGGGGAAAAGAAGGTGAACCTCGTCGTGAAAATGGACGAGACCGAACTGCGCACGCCCGAGGAGCTTTACGCTGCAATGATCCCCGCGCGGAGCGGTCAGCCGGTGCCCGTCTCCGCGTTGTCCACGATGACGGCAACGACGGGGCTCACGTCCATCCGGCATTTCGAGCGTAATCGTACGTTTACGCTCGATGTGAATCCGCCCGCCGAGATGACCATCCAGGAGGCGATGGAGGTCGTCACACAGGACGTCATTCCGCAGATGCGCGAGGAAGGGCTGCTCAGCGGCATCGGCGTTTCGCTCAGCGGCACGGCGGACAGCCTGACCCAGACCCGCGAGGCGCTGCAGTGGAATTTCCTGCTCGCGATCGCCATCACGTACCTGCTGCTGAGCGCGTTGTATGGCAACTTCATCTATCCGTTCATCATCCTGTTCACCGTCCCGCTCGCGAGCGCGGGAGGATTCATCGCGCTCAAACTTGTAAACGTCTTTATTGCCTACCAGCCGATGGACGTGCTCACGATGCTCGGCTTCATCATCATGGTCGGCGTCGTGGTCACCAACGCGATCCTGATCGTCCACCAGGCGCTCATCAACGTGCGTGAACATGCGATGGAGTACCACGAAGCCGTGGTCGAGGCGACGCGCACTCGCCTGCGTCCGATCTACATGACCACGTGCACCTCCGTGATCGCGCTGACGCCGCTCGTCGTGCGCGCCGGTGCGGGCGCGGAACTTTATCGCGGGCTTGGCGCCGTCGTGCTCGGCGGGCTCGTTGTTTCGACCGTGTTCACCGTCGTGATGATCCCAGCCATCCTCGTCTTCTTCATCCCGATGGAAGGCCGATTCCGGCGCCGGGCCGAGCGGCACCAGGTACCCTCGGATGTGATCCCCGCGAAGTAGTCGTCCGTCCTTACAGCTCCATGGATCATCACCAAACTATTGATATCATTCGGCATAACTACAAAACGTTCGTTCGTATTTTATATTTGAAAGACAACCGGTCGTTTTTGTATTATAGGGCTCATCACGAGAGGAGGAACTCGCGATGCCCAAACAGGAACGCGGCCAGCGAACGCTCAAGCGCGTGCTTCGTCGTGCCGTGCAACTCGCGTCCGTCGAGGGACTCGAAGGCATCTCGATAGGACGCCTCGCCGAGGCGACGAGCCTGTCCAAAGGCGGACTCTTCGCGCACTTCGGATCTAAAGAGGCACTTCAACTCGCAACGATCGAAGAAGCGCGCGGCGTCTTCGCTGAACGCGTCATCGAGTCCGCGCAATCGAGCGACCCCGGACTTCCGCGTTTGATGGCGCTGCAATCGAATTGGATTGAGTACGTGCGGGGAGACTCGTTCCGCGGCGGATGTTTCTTCTTTGCCGCGTCGGCAGAGTTCGACGGCCGGCCGGGGGCGGTGAAATCGAAACTGGCCTCATTGACTCGATATTGGCGCGAATTGATCGACGCCGAGGCCCGAAGGGCGATCGAGCTCGGGCATATGGACACGGCATGCCAGCCCGCATCGCTCGCGTTCGCCCTTCACGCCTACGTGCAGGAAGCGAATTGGGCGTACCAACTC
>CAYPNI010000010.1:0-35706 GCA_964411925.1 uncultured Nitrospirales bacterium | reverse complement strand
GCGGTATGTTATGCTGGCATCCTATCGCGCGCAACGCGCGGGAGGGCTGGCCATGAGCAGCGCACCGGTCTCGGGCGACGTGTCCATTATCGAGGCGGGTATGCAAGAGATCGATATGGTAGTTCCCCTCTTCGATCGCTATCGGATGTTTTACAAGCAGCCCTCCGATCTCGACGCGGCGCGCCGATTCCTGCGCGCGCGCATCCAGCACCGGGACTCCGTCATCTTTCTGGCGGTGATGGGCAAGGGGGCTGACGAGATGGGCGCCGGGTTCGCGCTGTTGTATCCGTCCTTCAATTCCGTTACCGCGACGCCGATCTGGATTCTGAACGATCTGTACGTGCTCGAAGGCGTGCGGCGCCATGGAGTGGCCCAGCGCCTGATCGATCGCGGACGAGAACTTGCCGAAGACACGGGAGCGACGGTGATTTCGCTGTCCACCGGCCGCGACAACCACCCCTCGCGCAAGCTGTACGAGCGACTCGGGTTCGGCCTGGACGACACATTCTGCACCTATCTGCTCAATCTGGCGTAGCTCTCGACGGCCACGCGCGGATATGGACGTAAGTCCAGCAATTTGGTAGGCTTACCGCTGCGCTACCGGGCCAGAGGGCTGGAAATTTGTCCCGGCGACCCATCATCGGCGGAGGAGGAAGTTTTTTCATGTCCAGAAGTGTCCAGCGCAAGCGGATGATGTGCTCCATGGCGACATGGGTGCTTGTTGCAGTTGCCGCCACCGGCGGCTCGATGGCGCAAGCGCCCGACAGGTTGGCGCGAGAGTTCATCCATCCGCGATCCCTACCGCTCGGCGAAATCAATCAGCCCGAACCGCAAGCCGTGTGGACCGTGCCTTACGAAGTGAGTGGCTCGCCGGCCGCTCTGGCGAATCCGCGCGGTGTAGCTACGTCCGTCAGTATCTCGCTCCATCGGGGATCGCTGACCGGCCCGCAGTCAACGGCGTATTCGAATATTCTCGATCACTTCGTCGACGCGGTGTTCGAAGCGACGGAGGGCGCCGTGATCATCACGGACATTGCCGTGCTGCTCGACGGTCAGCCGGCGATCGCATTTGGGTTGGCTACGGACACCCCGAACATCGTCTGGCTGACCACGGGCGTGCCGAGTCTTCGGGCGGCCGGCGGCATTGCGACCCGCGGCGGGCACGTCGTCATGTTCGACGTGTTCGATAACGGAAACGCCGGCGCGGACATTAATTTCCTTGCAGACGCCACGTCGCAACGTCAGGGCGGCTACATCCTGGCGGCGTTGTGGTTGCAATACTTTCTCGGGGTCGGCGCGGAATTCGCCGAGAGCGGAGGCGACATTGCCGTCAGGGGTTCGGTGCTTGCCGACCCGTTTACTCCTTCGATCGCTTCGAACGGCGCCGGGCTGAACATGTCCGCGACGCTCGACGGACTGCCCACGCTGGGTATTTTCGACCTGTACGAACATACGCGCGCCACGCCGCAGCACCGGCTTTACGGTCTGAGCGCGCTCGCTACGGTCGCGCAGAACTACGGGTTCGATCCAAAGTCCGGACGGCTGATCGCCAAGCGTCCGCGCACGTTCTATCCCGGCCTGGCGGCCGCGGCCGGCCCGGCCGACGTATCCGGCCCGGCGACGAATGTCGGATCCCTTCCGGGGGGCGGGTTACCGGGAATGGTTTCCTTTTTCGACAACTTTTTCGTTCCCGTGCGCATCGCCAGTGAGAACACCATGTTCCGGTTGACCGATGTTCATACATCAGACGTAAACGGATGCACGTTCGGGCAGGGGCTGCTGGACGTAAATTCGGGCGAACCGGTGATTCTCGAATTCCCGGTCGATTCGAGCGTGTTGTCGTTCGCGATCGATATCTACGACTTTCCGTTCGTCAATGGTTGTTTCGATTCCATCGACGATATGCCGAACTTGTCCATCGTGCTGACGGATCCGCTCGGCCGCGAGTTCAATCCCACATCGATCAGCGCCGGCCTTGTGCAATTCCAGATATCCCCGGCGGTGCAAGGCAGCTGGCAAATTCGGCTCGAAGCGCGCGCGTTCGATTCGCGAAACATCGCGATCGACGTCTACGGCATCATGATCGGCGCGCCGTCGCCAATCACGGTGGACTACGTTGCGGCCCCGGGCAATCTCGCCTCAGACACCGTCGCGTACCCGAACCCGATTGTAATTCAAGTAAACGCGACGTTTGGATTGGGTGTGCAGGGTGCCGTGGTCGAAGGGATTCTGACCCTGCCCACCGGCTCGCGCCGCACGATTTCGCTGATGGACGACGGCCGCAGCCCCGATCTCATCGCGGGCGACGGTAGTTACGCCGGCTATATCACTTACAACCAGAACGGAAATTACGTGCTCGAAGTCGTAGGGTACGACGACGTCGGTGCGGCCCGGTTGACTTACACCGGCACGACCCGCGCCCCGGCCCTCGGCGCATCGGGCGTCGTGAATGTGCCGACACCGCCGAGCATCCCGGTGGGCCAGGACGTGATGCGCGGACAGTTTTACATGTTCACTGTCGCCGGCAATCAGGCGGACGATCGCGGGGATACGTTCCTCGAGGCACTGGCGAATCCGGCAGTGCCGTTTTCGAGCGCAAGCATCGCCGGAAAAATCGATACCGGGACCGACGTGGACTATTACCGGTTTATCACCCCCGCATCGCGCGGGGTGACGGTGGACACGGTCGTGCGCGTAACGAGCGTCGGCGGCAGCGGCACGCCGGTTCTCCGGATTTTCGATACGGACGGGCTCACGGAGGTCGGTCGCGGCGGCGGCGGACCGTCGGGATACATTATGGCGCGCCTTGAGCTGACTCCGTCGACGGAATACTTCGCCGCCGTCGAGCGCGGCTCGATGGGCATTCTGGACACGTATTCATTCAGCGTCGGCCGGCCGATCACCTCGGATACGGGTTCGTTCGGCGTCGGACGCAACGTTCCGCCCGGCGGTGGCGGTGGTGGAGGCGGCGGTGGCGGCTGCTTCATCGCTACCGCGGCATACGGCACGCCGCTCGAAGTTGAGATCAATGCGCTCCGCGACACGCGCGACGCGTACCTGCTGACGAACGCGCTGGGTGCGGCGTTCTCCGACACGTATTACCGGCTGAGCCCGCCGGTCGCCGATTGGGTGGCGCAACATGGCGCCGCGCGTTCGGCGGTTCGGGGCGCGCTCTACGCGATCCTGCATCCGGCGTGGCTGGCGATACTGATGACGTTCATCACGATTGGCTTCGGGACGGCAGCGGGCGTGCGATCCGCCGCGGCCGTGCGTCGTCGTCGCTAGTCGGGTTCAAGAAATTCAACTGCCGCCGATCCTCAGCGAGGGTCGGCGGCCGTGTAGTTTGAATCGGAGAAACGGACTAGAAAATCCCGCGCGAGTCTCGCTTGCGCAGTGGCATGTTGTCCGCGCCCACCTGCACGTTCAGCTCTCCCAGCCGGTCAGACTTGAGCTTTGACACGTCCTGCGCCGCGGCCAGGAACCGGTCGCATTCGGCCGGCGCGATCGCGTCCCGCGTAAGCGTCTTGAATTTGCGGACGTAATCCTCCCGCTGGAACGGCCGTGCGCCGAGCGAATGAGCGTTCGCAACCGCCATCTCGTCCGTCAGCGACTCTCCGTTCTTGAATCGAATTTCGACCCGCCCGCCGAAGGCTTTCTCCTTCGGGTCGCGGCTGTGGTAGCGCCGCGTCCACTCGGAATCCTCCTGCGTCGAAATCTTTCGCCACAGCGCGACCGTGGACGGGCGATGCGCTCGCTCGGTCGTATAACTATCCACGTGATGCCAGGATCCGTCTTCGAGCGCGACCGCGAAGATGTACATGATGCTGTGATCGAGCGTTTCGCGCGACGAGTCCGGGTCGAACTTCTGCGGATCGTTCGAGCCGGTACCGATGACGTAGTGCGTGTGGTGACTCGTATGAATCGTGATGCGTTCGATGTCTTCAAACTTCTTGATCTGCGCGCGCATGCGAAACGCGAGGTCGATCAGGGCCTGCGCCTGGTACTCCGCCGAATGCTCCTTTGTATACGTCTCCAGAATCGCCCGCTTGGGTTCGCCGGCGTCCGGCAGCGGAACTTCGTAGACCGCGCCCTTTCCGCCCAGCATCCACGCGATGACGCTGTCCTCGCCCTCGTAGATCGGCGAGGGGCTTTTCTCACCACGCATCGCGCGGTCGACCGCCTCGATCGCGAGTTTGCCCGAGTGGCCGGGCACATAGGCTTTCCAGCTTGAAATCTCGCCCTTTCGCGATTGGCGCGTCGAGAACGAGAGATGGACGGCCTGTTGCACGGCTTGGTAGATGGTGTCGACGTCGAGGCCGAGCATGACGCCGACGCCCGCCGCCTGCGCGGGACACAAGTGCGCGCAGTGGTCCTTCTTGAACTCGTGCAGGCAGATCGCTTTTACCAGGTCGACCTGCACCTCATAGGCCGCTACCGCGCCGCGCACGACGTCCTCGCCCGAGCGTCCGCACTGCTGCGCGACCGCCAGGATCGGCGGGAGGTTGTCTCCGGGATGTGAATAGTCCGCCGCGAGGAAGGTATCGTGGAAGTCGAGCTCGCGCACGGCCGCACCGTTGGCCCACGCCGCCCATTCCGCGTCGAATCGTTCGCCATTCGGCATGCCGAATACCGTCGCGCCGCCCTGCCGTGGGTGCGCAAGCGCCTGTGAACGCGCGTTTGCGACCGGCGTGCGGTTCACCGAGGCGACGGCAACCGACGCGTTGTCGATGATTCGATTGACGACCATCTCGCGGGCGGCGGGATCGATCGGAACGGGATCCGCGACCATCCTGGCGATCTTGTATGCCAATTGATCCTGTTTCGAGAGCTTGTCCTTGGACGGATGCACGCGAACGGAATGCAGTTTCACCGGTGTACGTCTCCCTGTGTGGATTTGAAAAAGAGGCACATTCTAGGCCAAGCGCCCTGTGCCGCGCCAAACGCGCAGCGGCGCACGGCAGCCGCGCGGATATGCTAAGATACAAATTCTCACTTGAATTCGTCGCGCGGAGACCTCATGACAGCCATCCGAATCACCGCCGTGCAGATGCAGGTTGCCAATAACCTGGAGGACAATCTCGGCCGGATCCTGGAGCTCCTGACCAAGCACGAGACGGATTATATGGTTTTTCCCGAGATGTGCCTGACCGGCTGGCACGGCGGGTTCGGGCAGAAAGCCGCCGAGAGTGCGTGGGACCAAATCGCCGAGGTCTGCCGCGCGCGGTATACGACGGCGATCGTGGGCACCGGCAGCCGTGACAACGGTACCGCGTACAACCAGGTCCGCATCTTCTCCGCCTCCGGCGAGCTGCTAGGCACGCAGGAAAAACTGGTGCCGACACAAGACGAACGCGCGTGGTGTCACCCGGGCGACGAATTGCGCATCTTCGAGCATGGCGAACTCCGGTTCGGCTGCCTCGTCGGCAACGATTTATGGGTCGCACCGGGGTTCGGCCCGTATCCCGACCCGCGCCTGACGTACCGGCTGTCGGAGCGCGGAGCTCGCGTCATCTTTCATAGCGCACACACGGGCTCCGACCGGTCCTACGCCTCCTATTACGAGTCGAATACGTCCCTGCGCGCCAAGGAAGCGGCGTGCCACATCGTCTGCGCGAACGCAGCGGTACCGAACGGGAACCTCAATTCGCCCACAGGCGTCGTCGGGCCGGACGGCCGCTGGCTGGCGACGTGTCCGAGGCAAGGCGAACACGTTTGCCACGCCGATCTGGACCTGGACTGAATTAGTCCGTAGTCGAGGCGGTACGCGCCAGGGCGAGGTCTTGAACGATCCACTGGGCCACGCGATCTTGCGCTCTGGCCGTTGGGTGCTTGTCACCGGGAATCCACATCTCGGGCTGGCCATCGAACCGATGCGAGTAGTCCAGACAGCGAATCCCTCGCGCTTTGAGCATCGGGATAATGTCCTCGGATGCTGTCTCGGCCCAGAGGGGCTGTGGGTAGATGACGACCGTGAAGTCCGACTCATCCAACGCCTCGGCCCAGCGGTCGCGGCTCGCCGCGATGATCCGCGCCGTAAAATCCAGGTGACGGTCCGTAATCTGAATCGGGATATCGACGCCGAAATACTTCAGCACGGCTTCGTGATCGAGCGCCTCGTAGAACGGCTGCAGCCACGGGCGCCCCGTGGTCATCGTGCCGCGGTATTCGAGCTCGCCGTCCGGCGTGAGTGCATAGTAGGGCGCGTCGCGGCAGAATCGCGTCGCCGTGCGCATTCCGCCGATGACCCGGCGGACATGATGCGGGATGTACGTGTACACGACGCGGGTATCGTTCCCGCGGAACAACTCGGTCGTCTGGCCGTCTTCGATCCGCCGGAGCATATGCGCTGGGCCGTAACCCCCGCCGCCGAAATTGGTCACCCGCCAACCCGTGGCGCGTTGCGCGACGCGATTCGGCATGGCCTCGTCGTCGCTTAAGCCGACTCCAAAGGTGAACGAACAGCCGAAAAACACGAGATCGCGTCCGGTGGCTTCGACCGGTGAGGCCGGAGTGACGCGCGCCGAATGCTCATCGAGCGTGTAAACGAAATCGTAAATGACCTTCTCGCCGTCAAGCCGTTGCTCGCGGCACGTTACACCAGGGGACATGATCTCGGCGAGAGGCACATCACGGACGATGATCGGTTCCGGATTATTGCGCTCCTCGATGACGAGGTACGCGTAAAACGAAAGTTCGATCGCGACGGCAAGCGCACCGGCCAATCCGACGCCCAGCAGGGCCGAACTGAAGCTCGGTGCGCGCCGGAACATGGCGACGATCCGAGAGGAAATCGCTCCAGAAATCCACGGCGAAACGATGACGCCCAGGAGCAACAGCGCGCCGACCCCGCGAACGACCCACTTTGCGATTCCAGTTACCTCTCCGGAGTGCGCGAACAGGTAGGCGAGCACGAATTCATTGCAGACGAGGACGGCAAAAAGGAGTACGTAAAACAGCTTGTTGCGCAGCCACTTCATTCGACGGAAACTCCCCGTCCGATTTACTTCAGCCTCGAACCGCCCATTGTAAAAAAGATTCGAGGCTCAATCAAGCAAATCATAGAAATGTAGTGTGACCAATACACGACCGAATGTAATCTATTGCCAACCTCGATCGTGAAGATCGCACCCTCATCGCAGTTCCACTGAGGAGCGGGCTCGTGGCTCGCCGGAATCATCGATGCCCTTCACCGGCAACAAATGTAACCACCGCACCGTGGATTGTAATCCCGCTCGTTCGACGCCGGGACTTGGGTGTGTAGATTCGCGTCACTCAAGAGCGCCCGGCCCGTGTCTGGGATGGGTTACGGCCCGGCCGTTACTGCGAATCCTGATGTCATGGGGTGTTCCGCGGCGAGAATGCGGGACTCAGTCGGTCGTCGTTCCCATCGGGTCGAGGCGCAGATCTTCCACGATCCATTGCGCGACGCGGTCCTGCGCGGCGGCCGTCGGATGGTAGTCGCCGGGAATCCACATCTCCGTCTGGCCGTCGAATCGGTCCGCATAATTGAGACAGCGAATCCCCCGGGCCTCGAGCATGGGCACGATTCGCGCGGCAGGGGTATCCGCCCAAAGCGGCTCCGGATAGATAACCACCGTGAATTCAGAGTCGGGCAACGCCTGGGCCCAGCGATCGCGGCTGGCCGCGATGATGGAGGCCGTATATTCGATGTGGCGGTCCGCAATCCGCATGGGGAGATCCACATTGAAGCACTTGAGCACCGCCTCGTGGTCCATGATGTCGTAGAACGGCTGCAACCACGGGCGGCCGGTCGTCATCGTGCCCAAATACTCAGGCTCTCCATTCTTTCCGATCTTGTAGTACGGGGCATTCGTGCCGAATCGCGACGAATACTGCATCGCACCGATCGCGCGTTGAACATGGTGCGGAATGTACGTATAAATCACGTGCGTTTTGTTGCCCCGGAAGAATTCAGTCGTAGCAGGGTCTTCGATTCGCCGAAGCATATGCGACGGGCCATATCCACCGAAGCCGTAGTTCGTCACGCGCCACCCAGGCACGCGGCGCGCGACACCGTTCGGCAGGGTTTCGTCGTCGTTCACCCCCGTTCCGAACGTGAATGAACATCCGAAGAACACCAGGTCGCGCCCGGTCGCATATACCGGCGAAGCCGGCGTCATTCGCGATCCCTTGTCGTCCAGGCTGTACACGAAATCGTAGATTTCCTGGTCGCCATCGATCCGTTGTTCGCGGCAGACGACGCCCGGCTCAAGCAATCGCGCCGACGGTACCGAACGGATGAGCTGCGGCTCGGGATGGGTCCGATCGTAAATCACGTTGTACGCGTGAAAGCCCAATTCGGTGACAACAGCCAGCACATACACGACGCCGAGACCTGCAACGGTTGCGGCGAGATTGGGCGAGCGCCGGAACGCGGCGACGGTCAATGCGGAGACACGCGGCGAAATCCACGGTGAAAGCATCGCGACGACAATCAGCACTGCGTCCGTTGCGCGGATCCACAGGTTCGCGCGGCTACTGAACTCCCCATCGCGCGAAAACAGATAGCTGAGGACGAATTCATTGCCCAGCGCGAGGCCGATCGCGCAGGAGATAAAAACAGGATTTAAGTACCGCTTCAATTCGCGTCGCTCCAGGCGGCAAACGTAATCGTGTATATGCCGTGCATCTTCGTTGAACCGTGCATTTTAGCAAACTTGGGCCCGCGACGAATAGTGGGAAAAATGGCATAACAGAGGGGCCGGTCCATCATCGGGCGTCCCCCACTCGTGTAGCCAGACACGAAATGCGAGTAGCCCGGCTGATGCAGTTTCTCGCGAAAACGCGGCGTCCCCCCGGGACGATCAGCGCAGGAGAATCAGGGAGGCGGCTTCGTAGAGCGCGGCCATCGCGAGCAAGAGTCCGGCGAGCAAGGTCATGGAGAGCAGGGTCATGAGCGATTCATGCGCGGCGTCACCGGCCCTACCCGCACGAATCCCGTGAACCAGATGGCCCCAGAACACACACACCGCCACGCAGGCGTAGATATACGCTTCGAGCTCGAGCACCATCGTGATCGAATGCGGCACGAACACGCCGGGCATGCCCGTCCACAGGGGCGTCATCCCGAGGCCCGCGATCGCGAAACTCGCCGCCGTCTTCAGCACGCCCAGCATCGGCACGATGACCGACAGGAGCATCGTCAGCCCGGCCGTCTGCACGATAAAATTGTTCAGCCACGTCGCGGCGGCCGCGCGGAGAATATTGCCCGAGCCGTACGCCTCGCCGACGTAGCCGAGCCCGCCGTCGGTGAACACGTGCCGAACGTATTCCTGAATCATCACGTTCGCGAACGGATACACGAGCGTCGAGAGTGAACCCACGAAAAAGATCCCATACAGGAAGAGGTGCATGAAGAAAACGAGCCGTGGATGCTCGACCGCAGCCCGCATCGCGGGACGGAAAACAGCCAGAACGCGGGCGTGCATGTATCGGAACACGCCCTGGTGCAGGAAACCGCCGCCGAACGCGGCCAACCCAAGCCCGGCGATGCACAAATAGACCGCGGGCAACGGCGCCGGCGCGACGCCTCCGCGGACGGCGTGGTGATCAATGAACTCGTTCGGGTCCCGGAGAGCTCGAATTCTGTCGAGTCCGTTGGGGTCGAACCATCCGGCCGATGCGGTACTAAACCAGAGCGGGTCCCATCCTTCGTCGCCGGGAAGGACATACGCGATCGCCAGCGCCCCGGTACCCCGCTTGAGACGGCCCACGACGCGAAACGCGCCATCGTCCACCTGGACGAAATCCGCGCGCACGAACGCACCGGCGAGTACTTCGTCCGTCCCCTTGCGTGGGAGCCGGCCCGACTCGAGCACCGGCGCGAACGCGTCGGGCGGCAAATCGATCGAGAGAAACCATTCCGTCGTGCCGAGCGGCAGCTCGTCGAATTGTTCGCGCGGCAGCATGTCTTTGAGCCACCGGTAGGCTTCGCGTTGCAGCGGAAAGTTATTGATGGGCACGCGCCGGACCCACGCGTCCACCGCGCCGTCCCATGGCGGGTCGCCCTCCGGCGCGAACGCCGCGTCGGGCCACGGCGCGTTCTGCCGCGCGCGGGCATCCAGCGATGCAGCGATTAAAAGCACGGCGAGCCCCGCGAGGATCAGGCAGACGCCGGCCGTAATCGCGCCCAGGCCGCGGCGCTGTGTCGGTGTTGCCGTGGGTGCGTTCGGAGGCGGAAGCGGCGATCCCGGTATCGGCGGAGGCGAACCCATGCGCGTCGCGGAATCGTAGCGAAGGCTCAGGGGCCTTTCTCGATCACCTCGAGTACTTCAGCGGGCGTCTTGCACGCCATGAGCTTCTGCGTAAAGCCGCCGGTCCGAAGCGACATCATCACCTGCGCCAGAAAGCCCAGGTACTCCTTGTCCGATCCGGACGGCATGGCGAACAGAACGACAATGTTGACGGGCTCGCTGTCGAGCGATTCAAAATCGATACCCGATTGGCTGACGCCCACGCCCACCGTCGGCTCGGTAATTTCGTCGATCCGGACGTGCGGAATCGCGATACCCTTAAAGCCCGTGCTGCGGATGGATTCCCGCTCGAACAAGGCCCGGCGGAAGGCCTCGCGATCCTTCACGTTTCCCGTGCTCTCGACGGCCGCCATCATCATTTCCAGCGCGTCACGCTTGGACGCGCCGTTGGGAAAGATGCAGATCGCTTCCTTGGGGATTTTCTTACCAAAGGCGCTCATGGTTTACGGACTCGCTGAATGAAAATGGCCAGAATCTGGCCCCCGGCTGGCACTTGAAGCCGCGTATGGTAACGCTGCCACCGACCCAATTCAATTCGGCAAGCCCAAATTATATGGTAAAGTCCATCGGGAAGGAGTAGCAGGCCGCGGGGGAGAAGTGTAGCGGCCTGGTCCTATCCCGTGTTCGCCGGTTACTAAAACGATAAAACCGCGAATTCTGGGGGAATTGCAGGTGGGAACCAAACGAATCGCGATAGAGTCTACGGACCTCGTCAAGGTGTACCGGCGCCATTCCTGGAGCCGGGCAAAACCGACCCTCAACGGCCTCACGCTGCAGGTTCAGGAGCGCGAGGTCTACGGGTTTCTGGGTAAGAACGGGGCCGGCAAAACGACCGCGATCAAAATCCTGTGCGGTCTCATTCGGCCCAATGGCGGATCGGCTCAGATTATGGGTTGCGATGTCCGCTCGCGGGACGCGCGCAAACTGGTCGGTTACCTTCCGGAGAATCCGTACTTCTACGAATACCTCACGCCGCGCGAAACGATCGAGTTTTACGGACGCCTCCGCGGACTGGACAAGCCCGGGCGCGATCGCGAATGGGACCGGCTGTCCGAACAGCTCGACCTGCGCGAAATCGCGGGCCAGCGCGTGCGCGGTTTCTCCAAGGGAATGCGGCAACGCCTCGGGTTCGCCGTGGCGCTGGTGGGCAATCCGCCAATCCTGATACTCGACGAGCCAATGTCCGGTCTCGATCCGATGGGCCGGCGGCGCGTGCGCGACCTGATCGTGAGTCTGCGCGACCAGAACAAGACAATCTTCTTCAGTTCGCATGTGCTCAGCGACGTCGAGTTGATCGCCGATCGTGTCGGCATGCTCGTGAACGGGCGGCTGCACCGGCAGGGCGTGATGGACGATCTGCTGGCTACGCGGGTGTACCTCGTGGAGGTCGTGGCCAAGGACATCCCGGACCACGTCGTCACGTCGCTGGTGGCGAAGGCCTACCGTTCGCGGCATTCGGAGCAGGGCCACCACTTCTCGTTTTCGGACCTGGACGGCGCGAACGCCGCCGCGCGCGAAATTCAGATGCACGGCGGCACGTTGATGGAGTTCATCCCGCTGCGCGAAAGTCTCGAGGACTTCTTCGTGCGCGAACAAGTGGAAGTGGAGGTGGGGGCATGAGGACGCTGGCGATTGCGCTTAACACCTATCGCGAAGCCGTGCGCGACCGAATCCTGTACGTGCTGTTGTTCTTCGCCGGGGCGACGATACTCGCCTCGAAGGCGCTGGGCTACATCAGCCTGGGCCAGGACGTGAAAATCATCGCCGATATCTCGCTCGCGGCGATCTCCGTGTTCGGCGCGCTCATCGCCATCTTCGTCGGCACGAATCTCGTCTACAAGGAGATCGACAAACGCACGATCTATACGATTCTCAGCCAGCCGGTCTGGCGCTACGAGTTCGTACTCGGCAAGTATCTCGGGCTTGCGATGCTCATCGCGACGGTCACCGCAGCGATGGGGATCGGGGCGGGCGTGTACATTGCGATCCTCGGGGGATCGGTCAACCTCGCGTTCGCCGAGGCGATTCTGCTGATCTATTGCAAGCTCCTGCTGATTACCGGGCTCTCCGTCCTGCTCTCGACGATCACCTCGCCGATCCTCGGCGCGATTGTCGTGCTGACGGCTTATTTCGTCGGCCACGCGACCGGGATCATGGTGGATCTGCCCGCGCATTTCGACGGCACGCGCGCCAAGGAACTCATCGAGGCGGCGTATTACGTTGTGCCGAATCTCGGGAACTTCGACGTGTGGCGTGAATACGCGAACGGCGTCAACGTACCGCACAGCTATGTGATTTGGACCATCGGCTACGGCGCGGCGTACACGATTATCCTGCTCTACCTCGCCGCAGCCGCGTTCGAGCACAAGGACGTCTGAGGGGTCCCAGCATGGTCCGCAGAATCGCCACCGCCCTGTGCGTCGTCGCGTGCCTGTTCGGCGCGACCATTGTCGCGCAGCGGCAGATCGACGCGATGCGCCGCGCGGCCATCGGCGATGAGCTCCTGTACATTCCCAGCAAGGCGATTCTCAAACATCTCACGGCCGGGATGAGCAATGTCATCGCAGACCTGCTGTGGATCGAGACGCTGCAATACACCGTGGCGGAATTTCACAACCCCGAGCGGAAGTTTCGCTGGCTCGATCACATGCTGAGCGCCACCACGGAACTCGATCCGTACTTTGAGGGTGTCTACGTAAACGGCGGCATGTTCCTCTCGGCGATCGGCCGGGACGAGCGCGCGCTGGAATATCTCAAGGCGGGATTCATTCAAAACCCGCGCTCGTGGCACCTGCCGCTGGAGATGGTGAAGGTCTATACGTTGAACCGGCGGGAACAACCCGAGTCGGCGGTGGCCGCGCCGTATTACCTGCGCATGGTGGCTGAACGGCACGAGCACCCAGAGCTCTATCTCAACTGGGCGCGGCAGATTCAAGAGCAGAACAATCTGACCGGACAATCGCGCGAAATCTGGCAGGACGTCATCCGGACATCGAAGGACCCGTTCGTGCGCGAGGTTGCGCAGAAGAACCTGCAGATTCTGGTGGCCGGTGACGTCCGCCGGGCGTTGCAGGTGCTTTGCGACAACTATCGGACGCAGTTCGGTGAATCGCCAGCCGACTTAGGCGAGTTCGTGACGCTGGGCTGGATCGATGCGGTGCCGGACGAGAGCCTGTATGGGAAGTTCTTTCTTGACGCTGACGGCAACGTTCAGAGCATGCGCCTGCTCTATGATCGGCTCGAACGGATGCTGATGACGATTAACACGCGGATTCGGCTCGAATCGGAAGATCGCGGCCGGCTGCCGGCGAGTCTGGACGAGTTCGAACAGTGGATCGGCGAGGAAATGATTGCTTACCCGATCCCCGGCGAGGACTGGAAGTACAACGCCGCAACAGGGACGGCGTCCTAAGGCCGTTCAGCCCCGGGTCGGCGCCATCATTACCATGTTGACGTCGCGATATCCTGCGAGATCGAGCGTGACGTGCTGATAGCCCGCCGCGAGGATTGACGCGACGACATCCTCGCGCACTCCCGCGTTCAGGAATTTCTCGAGGTCGTCCATGCCGATTTCGATCCGGCAGATGTCGCCATGATGCCTGGCACGGAACTGGTAGAACCCATGGCGGCGCAACGCGTCCTCCGCGGCCTCGACCTTGCGGATGTCTTCGAGCGTGACGCGCGTACCCTTGGGGAACCGGGACGAGAGACACGCGAACGACGCTTTGTCCGATGTAGGCAGGCCGCGCCGGCGGCTCAGGTGGCGGATTTCCGCCTTGCCGAGCTTGGCGAGTTGCATCGGGGCGACGATCTCGTGTTCAGTCGCGGCCAGCGCGCCGAGCCGTGTCGGGTCGAACGCGTCGTCGGCCATTGCACCATAGGCGAGTTTCTCGACGTGGTTCGCTTCGGAGTACTCCTTCATCCGGCGGAACAGTTCGGACTTGCAGAAGTAACAGCGCCGGCCGTCGTTCTTGAGATACTGTTCGTTTTCAAATTCGCGCGTAGCGATGACGACGAGGTTCCAGCCGCGGTCTTTGGCAAGTTGCGTGGCGTCGGCGAATTCGGATCGGGGCAGGCTCGGCGAATCGGCAATCACCATCTGGCTGCGCGCGCCGAGCACTTCGTGGGCGATGTCCGAAAGATAGGCGGAGTCCACGCCGCCCGAATACGCCACCGCGAGCGACGGGTAGCCGCGCAGGATGTCCTTGAGCGCGGCTTCCTTGGCTTCCGCAGCGGCGGTGTCGACCGCCGTGCCGTTCCCGTTCGATTCAGTCATTCACCCATCCTTGCCGTGCCGGGCTCGACCACCTGGCCGGTCATGAAATCGCCGCACGAATCGCCCAGCACCACATTTCGCAACGCGTTGTCGAGTATATCATCCGAGCGTACCGCGACACGGATATAGTTGCCGGTATAGCCGGACCACAGGCCATTTTCGCCCGTTTCGAACAGTACCTGCACGCGTTTCCCGGCGAATCGGGCGTGGAACGCCGCCAGCATGCGCGCGCTAATCCAGCGCACGAGCGCCGCTCGCCGGTCCTTCTCGCGCGAGTCCACTTCGCCCGGCAGTCGTTCCGCCGCGGTGCCCGGCCGCGCCGAATACTTGAACACGTGCGCGTAGGCAAAGGGTCCGCTGGACAGCAGAGAACTTGTGTCGTCGAAGTCGCCCTCGCATTCGCCCGGCATACCCACGAGCACGTCGGTGCCAATACCCAGCCCCGGCACGCATTCCGCCGCGCGATGGACGAAATCCAGAATTTCGCCGCGTGTGTACCGGCGGCGCATCAGAGACAACACGCGGTCGCTCCCGGATTGCACAGGCAGGTGCAAGTACGGCACGAGCGCGTGGTCGGGATCGTTCATCCGATCGAATAGGCCATCCGGCACGGTCGTGGGTTCGATCGAGCTGATCCGAATTCGACAGAGACCGGGGATCGCATCGAGCGCGTCGATGACATTGATTAGTCCGCGGCCCGAGTGGGAGTAGGTGCCGATGTTGACGCCCGTGAGCACGAGTTCCTTCGCTCCGCGCGAGACAAGTACTCGTGCCTCGCGGAGCAGGTCGTCGAAATCCCGGCTGCGCGCGCGGCCGCGCACGAACGGGATCACGCAGAATGAACACATGAAGTCGCAGCCATCCTGCACTTTGAGGTTCGCGCGGCGCGTCTCCGCCCGGCCAGCCGGGACGTCGATGGTGAAGTCGTCACGGAGGATCTCGTCGCGGACGATGAGCGGTCGGCCGTTCTTGCCCTGGCGCGCGTAGTCGAGGACGTTGAGTTTTTCCTGCGTGCCGACAATGAGATCGATGCCGTCGATTTCGCTGAGCGTCTGGTATCCGAGCTGCGAATAGCAGCCGATCACGGCGACATAGGCGCGGGGATTCCGCCGGATAAAACCGCGCACGGCTTTGCGCGATTTCGCGTCCGCATCGCTGGTTACGGTGCATGTGTTCACGATGCCCAGGTCGGCGGGTTCGCCGAACGGGACGATTTCGTATCCGTCGGCGAGGAGGCGTTCGCGGAGCAAGGCCGTCTCGGAGTGATTCAGGCGGCAGCCGAGCGTGTGGATGGACGCGCGCCGAAGGGTTGCCGGCGGATTCACGCCGGGCACCCGCGGGAGCTGGAGAAAGTCAGGACTGCGGGACGGCGATCGCGCGCAGTTCGATTGCAGTGACCAGGAGCGCAGCGGCGATGAATGGCGCGATCACGTTGGTGATGAGGCATAGGCCCGTGACCATGAGCAGGAAGAAGATTTTGCGGTGTTTTTCGCCGCCATTGATGAAGTGGCTGAGTACCCAGGTCCGGTGAATGGCCAGACCCAGCAGCGCCAGCAGGGTGGCGTTGAGCAACATCACACATGCTCCACGTCCCCCGCATTAAACTCGCCAATGCGGTCGCTCCGGCCCCACAGGTCCCGCCCAGCCGGATACGCTCACGACAGCCAACCAGCGCACATAATAGCACATTTCGAACGCCTTGTCAGCCCCCATCGTGATTACGCGGACGGGATCGTGAATTGAAGCGCTGTCATAGCGCGCTCTGCGGGGTGATGTCGCCGTCCCGCCTGTCCTCGCGCGCGTCCTTGTGCCTGCGTTCAGGGCGCGGCCGGCGCCGCAGGAACGGCCCAATCGGGCACGGAATCGAGGGTGATTCCAAAGATGGGAACGGCGACCGCGTAGGTGATCGTGGTGATTATCAGGATTCCGGCGAGGTTTAGCAGGAACCCCGCGCGCGCCATTTGCGGCACGGTGATATGACCGCCGCCGAAGACGATGGCGTTGGGCGGCGTCGCGACCGGCAGCATGAACGCGCACGACACGCTCAGCGCGGCGGGGATCATCAGCAGGAGCGGGTGCACGCCGAGCGCGGGCGCCGCAGCACCCCCGAGAATCGGGAGCATGATCGACGCGGTCGCCGTGTTGGACGTGATCTCCGTCAGGAACGTCAGCATCGTCGCGATGGCGAGGATGACGACGAGCGGCGGCACGCCCTCGAGCAGCTCGAGCCGCGCGCCGAGCCATTCGACCAGTCCGGTCGAACGGAACGCGTCGGCCATCGCAATGCCGCCGCCAAAAAGGATCAGTACGTCCCAGGGAATCCTGCGGGCCCACTCCCAGTCGAGCGCGAACTCGCCGCGCCTCGCGTCGACGGGGGTGAGGAAAAGCATAACGGACGCCGCGATAGCGACCGTGCTGTGATTCACGAGCCCCGGGTGGGGCAGCACGAGCGTCGTCCAGCCGGGGATGGTAAACAGGCCGAGGTTGATGTCCTCCATGAAAATCCACGCGAACGCGGTCGAGGCCCAGACCACGGTCACGATTCGCTCGCCGCGGCTCATCACCCCAAGTTCGTCCAGCCGGCGGCGAATTTCGTCGCGCGCCGAGGGGAACGACACGCTCCGGAAATTGAAGAGCACGCGCGTGAGCATGAACCACGTGATCGGCAGCAACAATGCCGAGAGCGGCACGCCGAGCAGCATCCACTGGAAAAATCCGATCGGCGGCGCGCCGGGGAAGAGTTTGCCGAATTGCGTGATCAGGACGCCGTTCGGCGGCGTGCCGATGAGCGTGGCGACGCCTCCGATGGTCGAGGCATAGGCGATGCTGAGCAACAGCGCGGTGGCAAACCGGTTCGCGCCGGGATACTCACGTTGTTGCATCTGCGAGATCACGGCGGTCGCGATGGGAAGCATCATTAGCGCGGTGGCCGTATTCGAAATCCACATCGACATGAACGCTGTGCCGAGCATGAAGCCGAGCACAAGCCGGCTGGGATTTGTGCCGGTTCGGTAGACAATGTTGAGCGCGACGCGTTCGTGCAGGTTCCACTTCTGCATCGCCATGGCGATGAAGAACCCGCCCATAAACAGGAAGATATTGTGGTCGCCGTACGACCGCGTGACTACGGTGCCTGCGAGCACGCCGAGCGGGGGATAAAGCGCAATCGGCACGAGGGCCGTCGCCGCGAGGGGGAGCGCCTCAGAGATCCACCAGATCGCCATCAGCGCGGTGACGGCGGCCGCCTTTTTGCCTTCGGGCGTCATGCCGTCGGGCAGTGGAAGCGCGAGAACGAGAGCGAATGCGGCGGGTCCCAGCACAAGTCCCAGCTTCTTGTACAGGGGGTAGTCCGAACCCGTCATCACGCCCTCCGTCCACGCGGATTATAGCGGCGGAGGCGCGCAAGATCACGGCGCCGGCCGCGTCGCCCAGGCCGGCATGCCGTCGAGCGTGATGCCGAAGACCGTGAGGCCGAACAAATAGACCACGGTGGTGATGATCACGATTCCGGACAGATTGAGCAGGAACCCGGCGCGCGCCATCTGCGGCACGGTGACGTAACCGCCGCCGAACACGATCGCGTTGGGCGGCGTCGCGACGGGCAGCATGAACGCGCACGAGATGCTGAGCGCGGCGGGGATCATCAGCAGCAGGGGATGCACACCGAGCGCCTGTGCGGCCGGCCCGCCGAGTATCGGCATCATGATCGTGGCCGTCGCCGTGTTCGACGTGATCTCGGTGACGAACGTGAGCAGCGTGCAGATGGCGAGCACGACCAGTAACGGCGGCACGCCTTCGAGCAACGTGAGTTTGTCGCCCAGCCACTCGGTGAGGCCCGTCGTGCGGAACGCATCGGCCATGGCTATGCCGCCACCGAAGAGAATCAACACGTCCCAGGGAATGCGCTTCGCCCATTCCCAATCCAAGGCGAATTCGCCTCGTTTCCAATCCACCGGTGTAAGAAACAGGACGATCGTCGCCGCGATGGCCACGGTGCCGTGATTGAAGAACTTCGGTTCGTCGAATAGTTCCGTCCAGCCGGGAATGGTCAACGCACCAAGGTCGATAGGGTCGCTGAATATCCACAGCAGCGCGGTGACGGCCCAGACGGCGAACACGATCTGCTCGCCGCGGTTCATCCGGCCGAGTTCGCGCAGCCGGCCCGCGATCTGTTCGTGCGCGGCCGGAAAATCCATGACGCGGAAGTTGAATAGCACGCGGGTCAGGATGAACCAGGTCACGGGAACGAACAGCACCGAAATCGGGAGGCCGACGAGCATCCACTGCAGAAAGCCGATGGGCGGCGCGTCGGGGTAGAGCGCGCGGTACTGGGTCAGCAGCACGCCGTTGGGAGGCGTGCCGACGAGTGTGGCGATCCCGCCGATGGCCGCGCCGTACGCGATGCTGAGCATGAGCGCCGTAGCGAAGTTCTCCGCGCCGGGATAACTCCGCCGGCGCATCTGCTCGACGACGGCGATGGCGATCGGCAGCATCATGAGTGTTGTCGCCGTATTCGACATCCACATGGACATGAACGCCGTGCCGGTCAAGAAACCCAGCACAAGCCGGCTCGGATTCGTGCCCGTGCGCAGCACAATGTTCAGCGCGATGCGCTCGTGCAGGTTCCACTTCTGCATTGCCATGGCGATGAAGAAGCCGCCGGCGAACAAGTAGATGTTCGAGTCGCCGTATGCGCGCGTGACCTCCGCCCCGGGCAGGATGCCGAGCAGCGGGAACAGCGCAATGGGGATGAGGGCGGTCGCCGCGAGCGGCAGTGCCTCGGTGATCCACCACACGGCCATGAGCGCGGTGACGGCGGCGGCCTTGCGCCCCTCGGGCGTCAGGCCTTCGGGCGGCGGCAGAACGAGTATGAGCGCAAAAAAAACGAGGCCGGCGATGAGGCCGGCCTTCCTGAGGATCGACACGGGAGCGTTGCCCATAGGCGCTGTCCTGGCGAGACTAGCCGAGGATTATAGTCTTGTTCCGATAGCGAATCACACGATGTTCGACGTACATGCGGATCGCGTTTGCCAGCGCGGCCTTTTCGATGTCGCGGCCGATCTGCCGGAGGTCTTCGACGGTGTCCTTGTGGCTTACGGCGCCGACGACCTGCTCGATGATCGGGCCCTCGTCGAGATCCGTCGTGGCGAAGTGCGCCGTCGCGCCGATGATCTTTACGCCGCGGTCGTAGGCCTGGCGATACGGGTCCGCGCCTTTGAACGACGGAAGAAAGCTGTGGTGGATGTTGATGACGTCGCGGCCAAACGCGGCCAGGAAGTCGGCAGACAGAATCTGCATGTAGCGCGCGAGCACGAGGAAGTCGCACGATTCGCGCAACAGATCCAGGAGCGCGGACTCCTGCCCGGCACGGGTGTCACTTGATACGGGCAGATGGTGGAACGGAATGCCGTACCCCTCGGCGACTTCGCGCGTGGCGTCGTGATTGCTCACGATGAGTGGCACGTCCACGCGCAGCTCGCCGCTGCGGACTCGGTAGAGCAGGTCTACGAGGCAATGATCGAAGCGCGAAACGGCAATCGCCATGCGCAGGACGGTGCCCTCGTAGTGCAGGCCCCACTCGGCCTGCAAGTCGGACGCGGCCTTCGCGAGTGTGGATTCCAGGTGCCCGCGCGAGTAACGGTCCTCGTTAAACACGAACTCGATACGGATGAAGAACCGCCCGTTCGACGCGTCGGTCGTGTACTGGTCGGAACTGAGGATGTTTCCGCTGTGGTCGAAAAGCAGCGTGGACAGCCGCGCGATGATCCCCGGCCGGTCCGGGCATTGCCAGAGGAGGATTGCGCGCTGCATGGCCGGTTACGCGCCGCGCGTCCGCACGACGGGATTGAGCCGCGGGTCGTTGTACGCCTTGAACTGCCGGTAAAGCTTAAAGTAGCGCTTACCGGCCGCGACATCGGTCATGAGCGCGTCGAGGCACGACGCGAGATCGGCGCGCTGTTCGCGCAGCCGGGCCTGTTTACCGAGACATTCCTGCGCGAGGTCGGGGTTCGACGCCTCGGAAGCATACTTGCCCATGTGCCAAATCTTCAGTGCGAGAATCGACAGGCGATCAGTCATCATCCCTGCGGTTTCGGAATGAAGAGCGGCATTCGACGAATCAACGGACGCCACCGCCGCCAGGATCGATCGGTCCAGTCGCTCGACGAGGTCGTTCCTGCGCTGGTTCCACCGATCGATCGCGCGTTTGGTCTCGGCAATGACCGAATCGCCCACGTCCCTGCGGCGCGCCTCGTCTTCGAGTCGCCAGAGTTGGAAATTGCAGAAGTGCTGCGCCCGCGCGATAGACGCGGGATCATCGCCAGGCTCGACGGCGTCCGGCGAATGCGCATACCACGCGGCAATCGCCCCGTCGTGGTGCGTGATCAGGTCCGTGGATTCGAGTACGCGCGTGGTATCGGCGGGTTCGATTGGCACACTTCCTCCCATAGTTCCTGCGCGGCCGCCAACGTCTCCTCGACGGTCACGGCGGCTACGACGTCCGGCTGTCGCCGCTTGCTCACTCCACGCCGGACGCGATCGCCGGCGCGCAACACACGCGACGGTATCGGCGGCAATGGGGCATCCGTGCGCGGCTCGGCCGGACCCGAGAACATCACCGTCGGTACGTGTTGCATCCACGCCATGTGCGCGGCGGCCGTATTCGAGCCGATGAACAGTCGGAACCGGCCAACCATGGCCATCATTTCGACCAGCGAGGTCTTGGGCGCAAGGACACACGCGTCGCCCGCCTCGGCCGCGATTCCACGCGCGAGGTCTGCGTCGTCCGGCCCCCAAAACACGACCGACCGCAATCCTGCGTGGCCCAGCCGCTGAAGCAACGCAACCCAGCGCTCGGCCGGCCAGCGATGATACGCCGCCTGATTGGCGCTCGTCCCGGGATAGACGGCAAGCTCGGGCCGTCCGGCTGTCTCGTACCAGGACTCCGCGCGATCGCGCTCTGCCGAAGGGATGTCAATGCCCAGGTCGTCAACGCTTGCGTCGGTATTCACTCCGAGCGGCCCGAGCAAATGCAAGAATCGCTGTACGCGGTTCTCGAGCGGATCGTTGAGCCGAACGTGAACGTTGGTAAAGATCCAGTTGGCTTCGGTGCACTGGCCGCGGGGATAGCCCAGGCGCAATCGCGCGCCCGAACCGCGGGTAACGATGCCGCTCTTGAACCGGCCGTGGAAATCGAGGGCCACGTCGTATCGTTGTGCGCGGATTTCGCCCATGAACCGGCGCCATTCCGTGAGCGACGCCAACCCGCCCTGTCTGAGCAATCGGCGGTCGAGCACGTGGAAGCGGTTCACATTTGGGTTCGACGCGATTTGCGGTAACGCCCATTGTTCGATGGCCCAACCGATTCGTGCGTCCGGCCGGGCAAGACGCAGCCGGCGAACGGCGGGACACACACGCAGGGCGTCGCCGATTGCGCCCAGCCGAATAACGAGGAACGATCGGGCTCGTTCAAGGCCCGCTGGCGCCCCGTTCGTTTTGAGACGATCCCGCACGGCAGTACTGTATCGAAATCGGCGGGATCAGGCCAATCCGTGAGCCGATTGGACTACCTGGATTTCGGTTCGAGATCGAGTTTGAGATTGAGGAAGTTGATGAGGTCTTTGAGCGCGACGATGCCGAGGAGTTCGCCGCCCTCGACGACGAGCAGCCGGCCGCGGCCGGTCTTGCTCATGAGACCGAGCGCCTTCATCGCGTCGGTGTCCGGCGCGACCGCGTTTTCGCTGGAACAGGCTTCGGTAACCTCGCCGACGGAGGTCTCGGCCCACTGCGCCGCCGGCACGGCCTTGACGTCGCGCGTGGTGATGCAGCCGGTCAGGTGGCCGTTCACCATCACGGGAAACATTTTGTGATGGTAGGTGTAGACATAGTTCTCGACGAAGTCGCGCAGGGAGACGTTTGGCTGCACGCTCACGACTTCCGTGCGCATGAAGCGGCTGACGGGCTCGCCCTCGAGCGCGCGCCGCAACACGAGCTGGCGATAGGACATCGCGCTCGCGGAGCGGACGAAGAGCCCGATCATAAACAACCACAAGCCCTGCAGCGCCGCGCCGGTGATGAAGAAGAAGACGCCGAACAGTATGAGCATGAAGCCGAACGCCGAGCCCATGCCCGAGGCGATGCGCGTGGCGAAGCGCACGTCCTTCTTCCACTCCCAGAGCAGCGCGCGCAACACGCGGCCGCCGTCGAGCGGGAACGCTGGAATCATGTTGAACGCGCCGAGCAGTCCATTGAGCCAGGCAAGGTAGCGGAACACGGACAGCACCGGGGCCTCCGGAGTCACACGGCCGAAAAGCGCGTCGAGCAGTAAGAACACGAGCGCCAGCGCGCCGCTCGTCAGCGGGCCGGCGATCGCCATGAGAAATTCGTGGCGGGGCTTATCCGGCTCTTCCTCCATGTTCGCGACACCGCCGAAGATAAACAGCGTGATGTCCTTGATGGGAATGCCGTAGCGCCGCGCGACGAGCGCATGGCCGCACTCGTGCAGGATGATCGACGCGAAGACGCCGATCGCGCCTTCGAGCGCGAGTGCCCAATAGACGTACGTCTTCAGTCCAGGCAACTCGGCGGGGAAAAAACTGGTCGCGAGCGACCATGTAATCAGTACGGCGAGAATCGTCCAGGTCAGATCGGCTTTAATCTGAAACCCGAAGAGTCGAAACAGCGGGAAACTTCGTGTAAACATTCACTTCCGTTTCTTGGGCGCAGCAAGCGCGCCTGTCCAGTCTACTGGACAACGAGAACGCTTCGGAAATTCCGCTACTGCCAGAGCGCGCGTAGTGGACGCGATCAATCCCTAGCGTTGCAGTCGTCGCACAAACCGAACAGAAACACCTCGTGCGTATCCATGCGGAAACCGGCCGGTACCATGTCCTCGAATCCGGTCGGGCACCCCTCAAGTTCGAAGGTCCGGCCGCACCGCTTGCAATTGAAATGGTGATGATGGTCCTTGCCGGCGCGCTCGTAGCGCTGCGGCTCGCCCGGCAACTCGACGGGCACAATCCAGCCTTCATCTTCGAGCGCACGCACGGTGCGGTAGACGGTGGCCAGCCCCATCCGCGGTACTTCCTTGCGCGAGGCGTCGAGCAATTCCTGCGGGCTGAGCGGGCGCCCTGCGTGATGTAGCGCGTTGCGAATGGCCCTGCGCTGGGGAGTATCACGCTCCATGTGGGGACCCGCGACTTGCTTTTTGTTGAGAATACGTTATCATTAAGCCTACGGGGCGCTCCACGTCCATGCCCGACGATAGGATATCTCTTGTCACGCTTCAACTTGGTTTCCCGCCGCCCGTTTCGAGTGGCGGCGCTCTGCGCCCTCGCGGCCTGGTGCGGCGCATGCGCGAATCCGCCGGCCGCGCCCACGTTCTGCGTCACCATTGCGCCGCTCGAAATGATCATCGGCGAGATCGCGCAGGGCGGTCCCGAGGTCGTCATGCTGTTGCCGCCGGGCGCGTCGCCGCATACCTACGAATTGACGCCGTCCGGCGCCCGTGCGGCCGCGAACGCTCTGGGTGTATTCAGCGTAAGCGAGTCGCTTGATGCGTGGGCGGGTCAGTCCGGTTCGCGCGCGTCGATCGAAGTGCTCTCGCTGCTTCCGCCGGAGCTACTGCAACAATATGCCTCGAACGCGGGCGACATCCCGGACCCGCACTTCTGGATGGATCCGCTGGCAGTGCGGGACCTGCTCCCTGCGATCGCGTCGAAACTTGCCGAGATGGATCCGCCAAACGCGGAAGCGTTCACGCACAACGCCGCTGAATTCACCGAGCGGCTGGAGACGTTGGATCTCAAATTGACCGAACTACTCAGGCCGATTCGCGGTGCCGGCATTGTCCAGCATCACCCGTCGATGAACTATTTCTTCGCGCGTTATGGTCTGCGGTCGATCGGCGCGATAGAGCCGGCGCCCGGGCAGGAACCGACGCCGCGCGACTTGCAGCGTCTGGCGGATGCAATGCGCGAACACGGCGTGCGCGTACTGGTTACGGAACCGCAACTTCCCCGCGCGCCGGTCGATGCGCTCGCGGAGATGACCGGCGCGCGCGTGGTCGAGCTCGATCCGATCGGCGGCGTGCCCGGGCGCGACACCTACGAAGCGCTGCTTCGATTCAATGCGCATGCGCTGTTGGAGGCGCTGCAGTGAGCGCAGCGGCGATCGAAGCGCGCGGCCTCTCGGTACGGTTCGGCGGATACATCGCGCTCGAGCCGCTAGACGTTGCGATCGAATCGGGCAGCTATGTCGCTGTGATCGGGCCCAACGGCTCGGGCAAGAGCACGCTGCTCAACGCGTTCCTCGGCGTGCAGCACCCGAGCGCGGGAACGGTGGAACTCCTGGGTCGCGCGCCGAAAGACGTGCCGGCGCGCGAAGTGGGCTATCTTCCGCAGCTCAAGACGCTGGATCGTTCATTCCCCGCAGTTGCACTCGAACTCGTCGTCTCGGGCGTTCGCCAGGCGTGGCCCTGGCGCATCCGTCCGGCGGAACGCGAACAGGCGCTCACGGCGATGAGACAGACCGGCGTCGCGGACATCGCCGATCGGCCGATCGCCGGGTTGTCGGGTGGGCAGCTGCAACGCGTGTACCTCGCGCGCAGCCTTGTGCACCGGCCAAAGTTGCTGCTGCTCGACGAGCCCGGCGCTGGCATGGACATCGCGGGCGAGGCGGGCATGTATCACCTGCTCGAGGACTATCAGCGCGCGACAGGCGCGACGGTCGTGATGGTGACGCACGATTGGGAAGGCGCGCGCGCCCACGCGACGCACGCGCTGCTCGTTGACCGCGGGCTCGTCGCGTTCGGCCCGGCGGCGGAGGTGGCCACACCAGAGCGGCTGCTCAAGCTGTTCGGCCACGCGGGCCATCTTGTCGCGACGCACCGGGACGGCGCGAATGCTTGAGCCGCTGACACTCCCATTCATGCAACGCGCGATACTCGGCGGGTTGCTAGTCAGCCTCATCGCCGGTTACTTCGGGCCGTTTGTCGTACAGCGCCGTCTCGCGTTTCTCGGCAGCGGACTCGCCCATGCCGCATTCGGCGGCGTCGCGCTGGGCCTGTGGCTCCAGTTGCATCCGCTCTGGGTCGCGCTGCCATTCACGGCGTGCGTCGCCGTCGGCATCGTGTGGTTGCGCGATCAGGCCGGGCTCGCGTCGGACACGACGATCGGCATTTTCTTCTCGATCTCGATGGCGCTCGGCATTGTGTTCCTGTCGATGCACGACACGTACTCCGCGGATGCGTTCACGTTCCTGTTCGGTTCTCTGCTGTCCATCGGCGCGGCGGACCTGTGGGCGGCGGCGGCGATGCTTCTCGTGACGGCGGCAACCGCCGTGCTGTGGGGCCGCTGGGCGTACGCGACCTTCGACCCGAGCCTCGCACACGCCGATCGCGTGCCAGTGATGCGCGACGATTATCTGCTTGCCGTGGCGATCGCGTGCGCGACCGTCGTCGCGATCAAGCTCGTCGGCATTGTGCTCATCGCGGCGTTCCTGGTGATGCCGGCGGCCTGCGCCCGTGTATTCGCGCGGACTTTCGGTCAGATGACGCTGCTCTCGCTCGCCATCTCCGCGTCGACGTTGCTGACCGGCTTGATCGCCTCATACTACGCCGACTTGCCGAGTGGCGCAGCGATCATTCTGACGCAGGCGGTGCTTTTAGCGATCGGTTTGGTTCTTCGCCGTAAGAACGCGGCATAAGCGTGGGAGGGTGAGCATGCTCGCGAGCCGGAGTTACGGGGCGCGCGTCGACTCGCGAGTGCGCTCGCTCTCCCAAATCGGCACGGGTTTATTCAATCAAATCCTGCGCTGACGTGATCGCGGCGGAGAATCGTTCAAACGCCTCCGCGGCGAGGTCGATCTGTCCTTGCGCTTCGTCCCAATGTCGTTCTTCGATGGCCTCGCGAGGCCCCGGCAACGTCTTGACGCCGTACCCGGTGTAGAAGCCCGGCGCGTAAACGAGGTGGCGATACCACGGGCGGCGCGGCAGGCCGTCCTTCGCGATGAGTTCCTGCTCGGCCTGGAATACCAGCCGATCGAGCGCCGCGATCTGATCCGCCGACAGCGTTTTCTCGCCGGCGAGCACCGGCTTGAGCACGGCCGCGTAGCCCTTTGCCGCCTCGGTGAGCGCGTCACGCGCGTTCAGCAGCGGCGCGAAATTGAGATACGGCATTTCGTCCTTCGGCTTGGGGGCGACGAACGGCACATCCGGATCGGCCACCAGCGCAAAGCGATTCTCCGCAACTAGTTTGTTGAACGCTTCAGTATCCTCGCGCGTCTTGTCGGCGAGCTTGACGACCTCGTCCACGTACTTCGAAAACGTCGCGGCCGTCCGCTGAAAATCGAACGGAACGACATCGGCATCGAGCAAGCGAAGCGTCATCCGCCCGACGACATCCGCCAGCGCGACTTCGTATTCGAATTTGGGGTCGACAAACTTCGTGAAATGGTCGAAGGTGTCGAAACACGTGTGGTATTCACCGCCTTCACCGTGGCCGACGAAGCGGATGTCGCACGAAGGGATCCCCAAGTGCTGCAGGAAGGGCGTATAGTCCGAGCCTGAGCCGAGCGCGCCCATGCGCAGGTCGGCCGTTGTCGCGGCTTCCTTCTTGTCTTCCGGCGAGCCGTTCACCAGCGTCGCGCTGCGCCGGCGTTCGGAAACGGTGACGCCCGTGGTGGGGTCCTTGACGCGCGTCGCGACATCCGCTGCGACCGTCTCGAGCGCGTGCGAGCCCAGGACCGACAGGAATCCACGCGAGCTGCCGTCGGTGTTGATGTACGCGACGGCGTGCTTGATGAGGTCCTTTGCGTGATGCTCGGCCCACTCGGTCGAGCCCAGCAGGCCCGGCTCCTCGCCGTCCCACGCGCAGAACACGAGCGTGCGTTTCGGCCGCCAGCCGGTCTTCGCGAGTTCGGCGAACCCGCGCGCCTGTTCGAGCATCGGCACGAGCCCGCTCATTGGATCGCGCGCGCCGATGACCCACGCGTCGTGATGATTGCCGCGGATGACCCATTCGTCCGGCCGCTCGCTGCCCGCCATGCGCGCGACGACGTTGTGAATCGGCACGATGTCCCAATTGAACGCCATCTTGAGCCGGACGACGGTGCCGCCGCCCCCGCCGAGCCGGTAGGTTACCGGGAGCGCGCCGCGCCATTCGTCCGGAGCGACGGGGCCGTCGAGCGTGCGCAGCAGCGGCTCTGCGTCGAGCGAGGAGATCGGCAGAACCGGGATTTTCATGATCGTCTCGGCCTTGTTGATGTTGAGCCGGCGCGCGTTCTTCGTGGCGCCGCGGCCGGGCGTGAGCGGGTCGCCGACGCGCATCGGCAGGTCCATAACGGACCCACGCTGCACGGCGGAATCGTGCTTGAAGGCGCCGTTTGGATACGCGGCGCCCTGCGCGTAGCCGTCGTCTCCGGGGTCGTTGTAAATGAGACAACCGATCGCCCCGTGCTCCGCGGCGACCTTCGGCTTGATGCCGCGCCACGAGCCGCCGTACCGCGCGATGACGATTTTTCCTTTGACGTCGATACCGCGGCGTTCGAGTTCTTCGTAGTCCTCCGGGATGCCGCGATTGACGTAGACGAGTTCGCCGGTGACTTCGCCGTCCGCCGAGTACGCGTTGAACGGAGGGAGCGCTTCGGCGCGGAGCGCCTCGGCGGCGGAGTCCTGTCCGATGATGACCTCCTGCAACGATGCCTCGAACGGCAGCGGGCGAAGCTGGCGCAGTTCGCGCGTCTTTGGCGTCGGGAAGAGTACGTAGAACGTTTCGATCTCCGTCTCGTATCCCCAGGAGCGGAACAATTCGGCCATGTACTGCGCGTTGGCCTCCGCCTGGGCCGAGCCCATGTGATGCGGCCGCGCCGTCATGCGCTGCATCCACCCGCGCATCGTCTTGCCATCGAGCGCTGCGGCATACGTCTCCTCGCGCTTCAATTGATCCGCGGAGCGCGATGGCACGAAGCCGTACAGTGCAGGGGCATCCTCGGCGAAAACTTCGGCGGCGACGCCCAACGAACAGATAAGAATCAACGAAGTCAGCGCGGGTCTCACGTGGAATCCTCCATACTCGGCGGGTCTACTCAGACGTCGTCGGATCGATGACCGTGGCGACCTTCGAGATTCGGTTCGCGGGAAACCCGCCGCGCGTCGCGTGCTCGCGGACAGCGGCTTCGTTCGGCGCGATGTAGACGCAGTAGATCTTGTCATCGGTAACGTAACTCTGCACCCATTGAATCTGCGGACCCATGTCTCGCAATACGCCGCAGGACTTCTGCGAGATGCCCTGCAACTCCGCCGCTGACAGCTTGCCTGCGCCGGGAATCTCCCGCTCGATCACGAATTTCGGCATGACACTACCCTCCTCTGGCCCGGCATTCCAGCGTGGCGACGAAAATGTACCGGGCATCGTCCAACGCGAATAGACCATCCGCGTGCCACCGGGGAATTGTCCGCATTTCGCAGCCTGGCCGGCAAACAACGGGCATCCGATTTCTCCCCGGTTCGCGGATTTGGGGAAAACTCGAAACTTTTAATGCGGAGTTCGGCTATTGACTGGTCATTGCGTGGCCGGAAGATCTCGTTGCAGGCGCGGCAGACCCCGCGGGGGGCTCGGGCGTGCGCTCGATCGCCATCAGTGCGACGTAACACACCACCGATGCCGCGAGGGAGAGGATATAGGGAAACGACACCTCGACCCCGGCCCATGAAAGCCCGTACGCGAAACCGACGTACGACACGACACCCGTGACGAGCGTCGCGCATGCGGTGACAGGTCCGCCGCGCCGCGTCCACATGCCCAGCACGATCACGGCGAACAGGCCCGACGAACCGAACGCGGAGGCTTCCTCCACGAGCGCGTAGACGCCCTCGGCGGACATCGCCATGGCGTAGGCGATCACGCCGTACACGATGACCAATACCCGTGCTGAACGCAGTCGGAACTTGTCGTTCGTCGTCTTGAGTAGTGGCGCGACGAAGTTGTGCGAAGTCAGCGCGGAGGCGGCAAGCAGCGAGCTGTCCACGGTCGATAGGATCGCCGAGACCAGCGCCCCGGCGAAGATCACGTACACCGCCGTGGGCAGGTATTCCTGCGCAACGCGAGGCAGCACCTGTTCCCCGTGTTCCAGCCCCGGCACCAGCGCTGGCCCGGCCAGGCCGAACAGCACGGGAATGAGTCCGACGGCGACATAAATGCCCGCGGCGGCGAAGCACGCGCCGCGGGCCAACGCAGCGGAGCGCGACGCCAGTGTGCGTGAAACGAGCTCTTGCGCGAACAGCGAGCCTATGATCGGTATCGCCCACGATTCGGCCGCCGCGAACATCGACTCGCCTTCCGCGACCATCCTGAGGCGATCGGGTTCGAAGGCCGCGCGGAGCGCCGCTCCCCCGTCCGCTCCCGCGAAAACGACGAGCGCCGTGATGGCCAGTCCGATGATGAGCACCAGGCCCTGCACGAGGTCGGTGATGGCATCGGCCAGTATGCCGCCCATGGCGGTATAGACGATGACGACGCCGGCGGCGACAGTGATGGCGATGGTGATGTTAAGCTCGGAACTCGCCGCGAGAATCTGGCCAAACGCGCGCACCTGTGCCGCCGCCCACAACAGGGACGTCGGCACCATCAGCAGCACCGCGATCTTCTCCGCCGCACCGCCGAATCGGGTGCGAAAAAGATCCGCAATGGTGACGTATTTGCGGCGCCAGAACGCCGCGGCGAAGAACATGCCCATGAACAGGATGCACAGCGCATAGCCAAACGGGTCTGCGCGCCCGCCCGCGAGCCCCTCCTCATAGATCGCACCGGCCGACCCGATGCAGGTCTCCGCGCCGAACCAGGTCGCGAAGATGGTGGCCGTCGCGATTACGGGTCCGAGCCGGCGCCCGGCGACGAGGTAATCGTCTTCGCCGCGGATCCGGCGCGAAACGATGACGCCAATGACGAGTTGGAAGGCGACGTAGGCCAGAATGCTGATCAGCAGGATGTGGCTCATCGGTCATCCGTCAATGCGGGAAGCGGGCTTGCGGCGACGCAATCTTGGCGCCCGGCACTCACCCCGGTTGAATCGCGTACTCTAGCGCAGGGGCCGGGCCGATTACGATCATGATGAGGCGAACGACTACGATACCGATCATGGCCGCCGGGACGAACGATTGATCATGGAAAAGAAACCACCGCTCACGCTGCAGACGACGACGCTCTGGGACTATCCCTCGCAGCATTACGGCCGGACGATGCAGGGCGATCAGGCGTACCAGGGCGCGACCCCGTCGTACGTCATCTGGAACCTGTTGCAGCGGTTCACGAAGAAAAACGACCTCGTGGTCGATCCCATGTGCGGCAGCGGCACCACGCTCGACGTCGCGCGCGATCTCGGCCGGCGCGCGCTGGGGTATGACCTCGCGCCGTACCGGAAGGACATCTTCCGCGCGGACGCGCGCAAGCTGCCGCTCGAATCCGAAAAGGCCGAGTTCGTGTTCGTGGATCCCCCGTACTCGACGCACATCGACTACTCGGATGACCCGGCGTGCATCGGCAAGCTGGACGCTCGGGACCCGGCGTATTACCGCGCGATGGAGGGCGTGATTTCGGAAATCGCGCGCATTCTGAAACCGAACCGCTACATGGCGCTGTATTGCAGCGACTCATTTACGAAAGGCAAGCCGTTTTCACCGATCGGCGTGCGATTGTTCGAGATTTTGGAGCGCCACTTCACACCGTTCGACATCGTCGCCGTGACGCGACACAACAAGAAACTCGGCAAAGCGAATTTTCACGCTGCCGCCGCAGAGGGCAACTTTTTTCTGCGCGGGTTTAATTACCTGTTCATCATGCACAAGGAAGCGAAGGTCACGGAGCGGCGTGCCGCGCCGGCGAAACGTGATCGAGCGCAACACAAAATCCGCGGCAACTCTCGACGCCGCGGACGATGACAACTGCGGCTCGAACATGCCGCCCAAGCCACTGATGACCCTCACGCCAGTATCGGCGTGACGATTTTGCCGTGGACGTCTGTCAGCCGGAAGTCGCGGCCCTGGTAGCGGTAAGTGAGTCGTTCATGGTCCACGCCGAGCAGGCGCAGCACAGTCGCGTTCAAGTCGTGGACGTGAACCGGATCGCGGACAATGTTGTAACTGAATTCGTCGGTCTCGCCGTAGGTCATGCCGGGTTTTATGCCGCCGCCGGCCATCCAGATGGAGAAACAGCGGCCGTGATGGTCGCGCCCGTAGTTTTCCTCGGTGAGCGTGCCCTGGCAATAGATCGTCCGGCCGAACTCGCCGCCCCAGATGACCAGCGTGTCATCCAGCATCCCCCGCTGCTTGAGGTCCATCACCAGCGCGGCGGAGGCCTGGTCGGTGTCGCCGCACTGTAGCGCGAGGTCCTGCGGCAGGTTGCCGTGCTGGTCCCAGCCGCGGTGATAGAGTTGGATGAACCGCACGCCGCGCTCCGCGAGGCGACGTGCGAGCAGGCAGTTCGCCGCGTAGGTGCCCGGCTTGCGCGCCGATTCGCCGTAGAGTTCAAACGTGCTCTCGGGTTCGTCGGCGACATTCGTGAGGTCCGGCACCGACGCCTGCATCCGGTACGCCATCTCGTACTGCGCGATGCGGGTCACGATTTCGGGGTCGCTGAACTCGTCGAACTGTTGCTGGTTGAGCGCGTTCAGCGCATCGAGCATGCGGCGGCGCGATTCGCGGTCGATGCCCGGCGGATCGCTCAGGTAGAGCACGGGATCGGACGCGGCGCGGAAGTTCACGCCCTGGTGTTCGGACGGCAGGAAGCCTGAGCCCCACAGCCGCTGGAACAGCGCCTGGGCGTCGCGTTTCGAGCTGCCGTGCGAGATCAGCACGACGAATGCGGGCAGGTCTTCATTCTCGCGGCCCAGGCCGTAACTCAGCCACGCGCCGAACGAGGGCCGGCCCGGCTGCTGGCTGCCGGTCTGGATGTAGGTGATACCCGGGTCGTGGTTGATGGCTTCGGTGTTGAGCGACTTGATGATACAGATATCGTCCGCGATCTTGGACGTATGCGGAAGCAGCGAGCTCATCCAATGCCCGCTCTGGCCATACTGCTTGAACTCGAATTTGGATGAGGCGATCGGCAGCGTGTCCTGGCCGGACGTCATGCCCGTAATCCGCTGTCCCATCCGGACCGAATCCGGGAGGTCGATGCCCTGCATGTCGCGCATGGTGGGTTTGTAGTCGAACAGGTCCATTTGCGACGGCGCGCCGGACTGGAACAAGTAGATGACGCGCTTGGCGCGCGGCGGGAAATGAAACTCATCGAGCATTCCGTTCAGTGCGGGGTTCGGAGTTCCGGCCCAGGCTGCGCCCGAGCCCATCATCGCGCCCAGCGCGGCCACGCCGATGCCCGCGCTGCTGAGGCCGAAAAACTGGCGGCGCGTGATCATGCATTCCCGGTGTTCTCGTGGATCCATGCTGCCGCTCCGTCAACCGATCGTAATCGTCTCGTCCAGGTTCAGAATCGTGCTCGCGACCGTTGTCCACGCCGCGAGCTCGACCGCGTCGTGCTTCTTGTTTACGTCGGACTCGCCCACCTCGACAAGCGCCGCTGCTGCGTCGGCCTTTTGCGCGAACGCCTCGTGCTGCGCCGCGTACAGCTCGCTGAGCAGCGCAAGTTCCTGCTCGCGCGGCTGGCGGGCGGTGGCGCACTCGAACGCGAACCGGATCCGCGCCTCGGTCGAGCTGCCGCCCTCTTCGAGGATGCGCTCGGCAAACGCGCGCGAGGCCTCGACGTACTGCGGGTCATTCATCAGCGCGAGCGCCTGCAGGGGCGTGTTTGTGCGGCCGCGGCGGACCGTACAGGTCTCACGGTTGGGCGCGTCGAATACCATCATGCCCGGAGGCGGCGCCGTGCGTTTCCAGAAGGTGTACATGCTCCGCCGGTACAACTGCTCGGGGCCGTGACCCTGTTCGTAGAACTGCGCAGTGAATCCTGCCTTGTACGAGACTTCCTCCCAGATGCCCTCGGGCTGGTACGGATACACGCTCGGTCCGCCGACCTTCTCGACCAGCAATCCGCTCATGGCGAGCGCGCTGTCGCGGATGGTCTCCGCGTCCATTCGGAACCGTGGCCCGCGCGCATAGAGATGATTCAACGGGTCCTTCGCGAGCGTCTGCGGCGAGGGTTTGGCCGACTGCCGGTACGTCGCGGACGTGACCACGAGCCGCATGAAGTTCTTCACGTCCCATCCGCTCGCCATGAACTCGGACGCGAGCCAGTCCAGCAATTCCGGGTGCGTCGGCCGCGCGCCCTGCGTGCCGAAGTCCTCCGACGACGCGACAATGCCCTGGCCGAAGAACCGCTGCCAGAACCGGTTGACCGTGACGCGGGGCGAGAGCGGGTTGCGCTCATCCACGAACCAGTTCGCAAGCGCGAGCCGATCGTTGTCCGCGCCCTCCGGCACCGGCGGCAGGAACCCCGGCGTCCCCGGCGCGACTTCGTCCAGCGGCTGGTCGTACTGGCCGCGTTTGAGCACAAACGTAGGCCGGCGCGTTTCCATCTCGGCCATGATCATCGCGGTCGGCTGCTTTTTTTTGAATGCGTCGAGTTCCTTTTGGGCTTCGCGCCGTTCCCGATCGATTTTGGCGAACTCGGCGTCGTGTTGAAGCATGAACGCGAGCCGCATGTCGTCCACCTGGACAGGCCGCCGCGCGTCGGCTGGTTCAGACAGCGCAAGGTGGACCGCGGGGGGCAGGGCTCCCGGACTCTCGGACGTGATGGCCGTTTGCACGCCGACGTTTCCCGCTTCGTCACTCGCCTTCAACAGCAGTTCGTTCGCGCCGGCGTGAAGCGGCAGCTCAATCTCACGAGTGAACGCGCCGTCTTCGGGCGGACCGTCATCCGCGTGGACCTGTTCACCGTTCACCCAGACCTTCATCAACTGCCGTGACGTGATGCGCGCGGCGACGACGCGGTCCGTCGGCGCGAGCAGTTCACGGTAGAGGTAGGTTGCCGACGGCGCCTGCTGGAGCCGCGGCACGGCTTCGTCTTTCGGCGTCGGGTCGAACGCAAACCACTCGGCGCGGCCGCTGCGATCCACGCGGCTGGTGTCGACACGGCGCCGCTCGGGCCGAAACCGCTTGTCGTGCGCCTTTTCCGCGTCCGCAACGAGGTACGGGCCGCTCGCGAGCCAATCGCCGAACGTCGATGGCGCGAAGGCGGGATCGGTTGAAAACGAGACGCGGAACCGGCCGATCGCGTGCTGGGCGAAGTACGAGCCGAATTTCAGGCGCACCTTGACGCGGGTCCCCCCGGCGTAGCCGAAAGGGCGCTGCGCGAGAAACAGCGCGGCGCGCGCCTCGCGCATCTGCTGCACGTCGCCCGCCCAGCCCGTGTCCACTTTTCCGTCGATGGCATTCGAGACGGGGAACGCCGGCTGGCTGTGGTCGGCGACCGCCCGCGCAAACGTGACGTGTTCGACTTTGTCCGGAGCGCCCGCAGCGTGGATGTCCACTTCGAACTCACTCAGAACGAAGTTCGCGCTCTCGGAGCGGCCGGGTCCGCTGTTGGGCAGCGAGGGATCGCGCATGACTTCGAGCCGGAGCGCGGAAATGTTCTGCGCGTCCGTATCGAAAGACAGCTCCATCGTGTCCTTTTCGGGATTCGCGCCGGACGCGAGGAACGACCAGTCCGGCTGCGCGGTCAATACTGCGCCGCCTTCCGAGACGGCCTCTGCGGGCGATGCGACGCGCCATTGGGCGGCGGCACGCGCTCCTTCGGCGTCTGTCCACTCCGAAAACTGCTGGATCGCCTCTTCCGTCATGGTCTCATTGGGGTCAAGCGCGGCGAGCCGAGTCTCGAGTTCGGTCAGCGTCGCCGCATCCGCCGGAAGCGGCGCGGTGATCATGGGCACCGCGTTTCCCTCGCGGGCGTCCAGCCCGACCTCTT
Organism: uncultured Nitrospirales bacterium; assembly: GCA_964411925.1. Taxonomy (GTDB): domain Bacteria; phylum Hydrogenedentota; class Hydrogenedentia; order Hydrogenedentales; genus VFKU01. Next base: position 247 of record CAYPNI010000010.1, on the reverse strand, counting down.
CGATCGTATTGAAATAGGCCGCGAACTGGTAGAACTCGCGTTGCGTGATCGGGTCGAACTTGTGGTCGTGGCACTGCGCGCAGTGCATCGTGAGGCCCATCCAGACCGTGCTCGTCGTGTCCACGCGGTCCATCACGTACTGGATGCGGTATTCCTCCGGAATCGCCCCGCCCTCAAAGTTGATCATGTGGTTCCGGTTGAACCCGGTCGCGATTTTCTGTTCGAGCGTCGGGTTCGGGAGCAGATC